>NZ_MAEK01000038.1:0-85864 GCF_009933265.1 Enterococcus sp. JM9B
CCAACTTTCAAGTTTTAGTTACTGTATAGTTTAAACCGGAAACTTGCAGGAAGTAAGCACGTCCACCTTCCAGCTTTGTTCCAAAAGTTTGCTGATTCAAAACGGTTCGAATTTGAGCACCAGTCATTTCAACGATTTGCATGATATTACCAAAAGGTTGAACCGTTTGTGCCGCTCCCCAAGTAATTGAGCGGTCAGCATCGACAGCTAAATCTGCACGGACACCGCCATTATTTGTCATTGCAAAATCTGCATCAATACCATTTAATTTTGCCATAAAGACTTGACCATCTGTAATCAAATTTCCAACTGGTGATTCACCTAATTCATTTGTTGAACGAGAAATATCCTCAGCAGTTGCTGCTGTACCGATTTTTTGCTCAGTTACTTGAGCAACGATTTCATCTGCCTCTGCTACGATTGCTTCAACTTCTGCATCCGGTTCTATGGTAGGCATTACTGGATCAACTGTCGCCGTTGGTACGTCAGTAAAATCGCCCGTTTCAAGATTGATTTCTCCCTGCAGATCAATAAACGCTTTTCCTTGCGAGGTCGATTGAACGATTCGTGTTTGATCGACAACTCCATTTGTATACACATGATTATGTCCGGCAAAAAATGCATCCACACTATTTCCTGGATAAATATTTTTTACCTTCTGCATAATCGTTGCGGCTTCACCAACCACACCGTTTTCGCCAGATTGTTCAGAAGCAGTATGAGAAAGGACAACGATTGCATCTATATTTTTTTCTTCTTGCAATTCTTTCGCATATTTAGCGATTGTCTCCGCTGGATCAAGGAAGTCATAATTTATGTGGTGCTCCCGCAAAACTAAATTTGGAATCTCCGTTGTTACCACACCGATAAAAGCAATTTCAGCACTTTCATCCCCAGTACCCACGGTTTTAATACTATAAGGTTGCCAACCAAAAGGAATCGCCCCAGTATTTTTTTCAACAACATTGGCAATAGCCAAATCGAAGCCGCCCTTTAAAATTTCAGGCCCATGCTCCTCATTATAATCGTAGACGATCGGATAAAAATTATCCTCTGCTGTGGGAGCTTGTCCCAATAAAATTCGATTGAATTCAGCTAGGCCTTCATCAAATTCATGGTTTCCCAGTGTCCCAACATCAAAATTCATTTGATTCAAGATTCGCATCGTTGGTTGGTCCTGCAATAGACCTGAGTTGGCAGGACTTGCGCCCACCATATCACCGGATTGAACTCTCAGTGTTGTAGCATTTGTTTTATCTGTTTGAAAGGCAGTTTCTGCAGCCTTTAAATGGCTAGCTAACAACGCTGCGGTTCCAGCACCAGAATGGCTTCCAGAACCTAGATGAGCTGTACCTGTCGTGCTTAACGCACCATGAAAATCATTGATTCCTAAAAGTTGTACTGGAATCGTCGTTTCCTCAGCACGTTTTTCTTTCTCAATATTTCCTGTTTCTGCTTGAGAAATTGATTCTTCAGTTGTTTCTTCTGTACTCGTTGATTCAACAGTTGTATTTTCACTTATACTCGTATCTGTTGATTCTGTTGGAACATCTGTCGCAATTTCACTTGTTGCGGTTTCCCCCGTCTCACTTGTCGCAACTGTTGCAACCGTGGAGTCAACCGTCTCAGCTATGGCGATCGTATTAGGAACCGTAACTCCTGCTAAGATGACTAGTGTTAACAAACTTCTACCAATCAGACGAATCTTTTTCATTTCATTACCTACCTTCCATTATTTTAACCCCCTATTGAAAAGGCTATCAATAATTTCATATAAGGTCAATATAATTATTAAAAACGATAAAACTTTTATTTTTATGTCCATTTTATAAACAAAAAAAACAGTCTGAAATAAATCAGACTGTTTAATCTTTGTTATATTTACGCAATAATCGCTCCGTTAGGCATCCCTTTTGGTGCTTCGACGATTGCTAAATTTCCTGCTTCATCTTCGGCGGATAAAATCATGCCTTGGCTGACTTGTCCTCGCATTTTTCGTGGTTTCAAGTTGGCAACAATCACGACCTTTTTACCAATCAATGCAGCTGGATCACTATAAAATTCAGCGATTCCCGATAGAATTTGGCGATCTTGTTTATCTCCGGCATTTAAACGGAATTGCAGCAGCTTATCTGCACCTTTGACTTTTTGGCAGTCAATGACTTCTGCAACTTTTAATTCGATTTTGTCAAAATCATCGTATTTGATTTCTTTTTTGGTTGAAACCAGTTCAGTTTCTTCAGGGTTCCACTTCACAGTGGCTTCCTCGGTTTGAACACCTTCAGACATTTTTTTCTGAATAAATTCTACTTCCGTCTCGATATCAAGACGAGGGAAAATCGGCGTTCCTTTACCTACGACTTTGGTTCCACTTGGGAATTCGCCAAAATGCAGTTCTTGCAAATTCATTGCTTCCACATCTAGTCCCAGTTGTTCAAAGATTTTCGCCGGTGTTTCTGTCATGATTGGTTGCAATAAAATCGCAACGATCCGTAAGCTTTCTGCTAAATGGACCATCACACTGTTTAACTCTCCGCGTTTTTCTTCGTCTTTTGCAAGAATCCAAGGTTGTGTTTCATCAATGTATTTATTGGCTCTGGAAATCAACGTCCAAACCTCGCTTAAAGCTGTATTGAACTCCATTTTTTCCATTGCTTGGTGGTAACGTCCGATCACGTTAGCGGCAGTTGTCGATAATTCACTATCAAATGCCGTCACTTTTGATGCATAATCCGGCACGGTGCCTTCACAATATTTGTTAATCATGGCAATCGTTCGGTTTAGAAGATTTCCTAAATCATTTGCCAAATCATAATTTACCCGGGAAACAAAATCTTCAGGGGTAAACACGCCATCACTGCCAAAAGGAACTGCCCGTAAAAGATAATAACGTAACGCATCAAGTCCGTAGCGTTCTACCAACATTTCAGGATAGACAACGTTACCTTTTGATTTCGACATTTTGCCGTCTTTCATCAATAACCAGCCATGACCGTAAATTTTCTTTGGCAATGGCAAGTCTAATGCCATTAGCATGATTGGCCAATAAATCGTGTGGAAACGCACAATTTCTTTTCCGACCATATGCACATCTGCCGGCCAATATTTCTGGAACAGGCTATCGTCATCCGAGCCGTAGCCCAATGCTGTAATATAGTTGGATAACGCATCGATCCATACATAAACGATATGTCGTGGATCAGATTTTACCGGGATTCCCCATGTAAAGGTCGTCCGAGAAACGGCTAAATCTTCTAATCCAGGTTTGATAAAATTATTGATCATTTCATTCTTGCGGGATTCTGGTTGAATGAATTCTGGGTGTTCGTCATAATAGGCCAGTAAACGATCTGCATATTTGCTCATACGGAAGAAATAGGATTCTTCTTTGACTAATTCTACTTCATGTCCACTTGGCGCTTTTCCGCCGATTACGTTGCCTTCTTCGTCTCGATAAACTTCAGCCAATTGGGTTTCAGTGAAAAATTCTTCATCTGATACAGAGTACCAGCCTTCGTATTCCCCAAGATAAATGTCCCCTTGTTCCAATAACTGGTCAAAAATCTTTTGAACTGCTTTTTGGTGGTAATCATCCGTCGTGCGAATAAATTTATCATAGCTGATATCAAGGGTTTTCCATAATTTTTGAATATCGGCAGCCATTTTATCCACGTATTCTTGTGGTTTGACCCCTAATTCCTCAGATTTTTTTTCGATTTTTTGGCCGTGTTCGTCGACCCCTGTTAAATAAAATACATCAAAGCCCATTAAACGCTTATACCGAGCAACTGCATCACAGGCAATCGTTGTATAAGAGTTTCCAATGTGTAATTTGCCACTTGGATAGTAAATCGGCGTCGTAATATAAAAAGTATCTTTTTCAGCCACGGGCGTGTTTCCTCCTTCTCACTACTGTGAATATGTTCTTTGATAGTATACCATAAATTAGGTTTTGTTTAAGAATTTTCCGCCAAATTGCGAATTCTTTCCCCTTTGTTTCCTGCATGCCGCTAGATATTTGGTATAATAAAAAAAGATCAAAACAAAGGAAGTTGTCTATGACAAAAAAACATCGAAATTTTCTTATCGGCATTCTGATTCTTTCTATTCTCCACCTGATTTTTTGTACTTTTTATCAGCGACTCTACGGCTACTTTAATCTTCATCAAGGTGTGCAAGGCTTTGTCACACTCACACAGATTCTTCGAGTTCTTTTTTTGGGAGCTATCGGTATCGGCGGCTTTCTCAGCTTGCGGGAACAAGTGAAAAAAGCGATTCCTTTTTATTTGGCATTTTTTCTCTTTAACTTGATTTTGCCATTTATTTTTCGCTGAACGGTTTGTTTTTTTTCTATGCGTGCTACAATAAGAATGAGCAATCAAAACAAGCGAGGTGCCATTTATGAAACACTTTTCTTCCAAAGCTGAAGAAAAAATATATTTTGAACAACAGGCAAGCGAAGAAGAGTTTCTTCGCTGGTACAAGCAGCAAGAACAGCCAGAATATGAAAAACCTGCCTTAACGGTAGATATGGTATTGATGTGTTACAACAAGGAAGAAGATCAGATCAAAACCTTGTTGATTCAACGAAAAAGTCATCCATATAAAAACTCATGGGCTTTGCCGGGGGGCTTTGTCGAAGCAAATGAATCGACTGGCGAAAGCGTCATTCGGGAAACCAAAGAAGAAACCGGCGTGGTGATTTCCAATCATAATATCGAACAACTGCACACCTTCAGTCGACCAGACCGTGACCCTCGTGGTTGGGTGGTGACCGTCAGCTATTTGGCTTTCATTGGAGAAGAGCCTTTGAGTGCCGGTGACGATGCCGCAGAAGTCCGTTGGTTTACGTTGGAACGCAAACGCAACAATATCCATTTGACTAACGGAGATGTCGAGATTATCTTGGATCTGCAAACCGGGACCTCTTATGGTCGTGACACACTGGCTTTTGACCACAGCGAGATTATCTTGAAGGCCTTCAACCGGATTGCAAACAAGATGGAGCATGAACCCCTTGTGCTGCAAGTTTTGGGAGATTCTTTCACCATCACCGAAGCACGGAAAGTTTTTGCTAAATTTTTAGGTATGGATTTCAAAACCATTGACCATTCCAACTTTAAAAAAGCAATGCTGCAATATTTTGATGAAATTGGTGAACGTCCGGTGGGAATTGGTCGTCCTTCCAAAATTTATCGTCTAAAAGAATCGATTATTCCTGAAGAGGGATAAAAGAAACCCAGAGTCATCCATTGGCTTTTCAGCCTTGGAACGCTGGGTTTGTTTTTGGTTTATCATAATTAGTGAGCAATGATTCCTAGAAACAAAAATTTTTGCAAATTTTTTCTATGGCCTAGGCGATCCCTGGAGCCCCTTCCAGTTCTTACTTTCTTTTCTTCAACTGCTTGGTCCTTCACTGAGGAGCATTGTTTTGCCATACCACGTGCTTTTGTACTTTATTTTTTGGATAAAGTGCAGCCAGTCTGATTCGCTAAAAAGGCCTTTTTCTTCCATCTGACAAAGATTAGTCACGTGAATCACATCATATTGCCGAATAATGCCAATCGATAATTCATCAAGATAGGCTTTTTTTCGATCATAATAACGAGTATAAAGAGTGGCAACTTTGTGTTTTTGCTTTTGATAATTCTTTGCATCAGACAAATGGACCTTTCGCTTCTGAGCAGCCTTTGCCCGAGTAGCCAATTTCTTCTCTGCTTTTTTCAAACGAATCTGATCATTTTCTGATAAGAAAATAGGAACATCAAAGGAAAGCTCAGAGGATTCAACCAGTGTTTCCGGTGAAAAGTGCAGCTGGATGACTTGATTGGTTTGAGGCAGTGGTTCGATTTTTTCTTCGCAGAGGATCGACACATAAAATTCCTGACCATTTTTAGCAGAAATGGTGGCAGACTTGATATGACCGTAGACCCTTCGATGGATATTGACAGGAATTAAGGTTTTTAGCTTAGGGAGCTTTAGTTTTCCTTCCTGAAAATAAATCGTGTGCTGCTGATTATTTGTTCGATACGACTGCCAAACGCTTCTTTTGGTTTTCAGCTTGGGATAGCCGGCACGCCCCTCATAATAATTACGAAAGGCTCGCTCCAAATTCATCTGAGCATTTGCCAAGGCAAGGCTATCGGTCTTCTTTAAAAAAGGAAAGTCTTCTTTTAATTTAGCCGGCGTTAATTTCCCGGAGGACTGCTCAATATGCCGCTGCTTTAATAGCATGTTATAAGTAAAGCGAACACAGCCAAAAGTTTCAATAAAAAATTGTCGCTGTTCGTCCGTTGGGTAGAGTCGAAATTTATAAGCTTTTAAAACGCACATCTATCCAAACACCCCTTTAACTTGCGACAGAACTGCCTTCTTTCTTTTTCTGTAATTTCTTTTGGTAGAAGGCGATTTCGTCTTCTGTACAATAAATGTAGTGTCCCTCTTCGATCTCATGCATTCCACGAACCCGTCCATCCTCTGGTTCTGACTGATATTTGATTCGTGTGCGAGTGCGTTCATACTCAGGATCAGGCAATGGAATCGCAGATAATAGACTTTCTGTATAAGGATGGACACCGTGATGGTAGATGGCATCACTCGTACCGACTTCCAATAATTTGCCATGGTGCATCACGCCGATTCGATCACTAATGTGTTTCACCATGGATAAATCATGGGCGATAAACAGATAGGTCAAATTTTGTTCTGCTTGCAAATCCTGCAGTAGATTTACCACTTGGGCTTGGATTGATACGTCCAAAGCCGAAATAGGTTCGTCACAGATAATGAATTTGGGTTTGACAGCTAACGCCCGAGCAATGCCGATCCGTTGCCGTTGCCCGCCAGAAAATTCATGGGGGTAACGGGTACCGTGACTGGGATTTAAGCCCACAATCTTCAACAGTTCATCTACGCGGTTATTTCGTTCCGTGTCAGAGGCTGCCAACCCATTGATGTCGATTCCTTCTGCAATGATATCGCGAACCTTCATCCGAGGATTCAGTGAAGCATAGGGATCTTGGAAAATCATCTGCACGTCTCGACGAAATTCTTTCAACGCCGCTTTGCCTTTGATTTTAGTGACATCCACACCGTCAAAATCAACTTCACCGCCTGTAGGTTCGTTCAGTCGAATGATTGTGCGTCCAGTCGTTGATTTTCCACTACCGGATTCACCCACCAAACCAAACGTTTCTCCTTCATAAATATGGAAGCTGATATCATCAACGGCTTTTACTTCGTCTTTGCGACCAACGTTAAAATATTGTTTCAGGCCGTCCACTTTTAATAAGACTTTTTTCACCGGGCTTCCCTCCTTTATTTCTATTTAATGTCCTTAATTTACTTTGTTCCATTAGATGATTGGAATGACGGCTTAAGCTGTTTCATTGGCTTGCTTGGAACGGAATTTTTCCCAACGAATTTGGATTTCTTTTGGTGGCACTACTTTTGGTGCTTGTGGTGCCAAAAGCCACGTTGCCGCTTTATGGGTCGGTGATACCTCAAAAAATGGTGGCGCTTGCTGGGTATCAATTTTCAACGCATATTCGTTCCGAGGATAAAATGCATCCCCTGTTGGCGGCTTCAATAAATCTGGCGGAGAACCGGGAATGGCATACAATCGATCGCCGGTTCCTTCCAACGTTGGCATGGAACCTAAAAGTCCCCATGTATACGGATGTTGCGGATTATAGAAGATTTCTTCTGCTGTTCCAACTTCAATGATTCTTCCCCCATACATAACTGCCACCCGATCAGCCACATTTGCCACAACACCAAGGTCATGGGTGATAAAAATAATTGAGGTATTGATTTTTTGTTGGATATCCTTCAATAATTCTAAAATTTGAGCCTGAATCGTTACATCTAGTGCTGTAGTTGGCTCATCGGCAATCAGAACTTTCGGGTAACAAATCAGCGCAATGGCAATCACAATCCGTTGTCGTTGTCCACCAGAGAATTGGTGGGGATAATTCTTTAACCGTTTTTCTGCATCTGGAATTCCGACAAGTTTCAATAGTTCCAGCGCTGAAGCCATCGCTTCTTTTTTCGATACTTTGTTGTGGATTCGCAAAGACTCTGCCACTTGTTTGCCGATTGTCATAGTCGGATCAAGAGAAGTCATTGGATCTTGAAAAATCATCGCGATCTCTTTTCCGCGGATTTTTTGCATTTCCTTTTCAGACTTATGCACCAAGTCTTCTCCTTCAAATAAGATCGACCCATTATCAATGTTGGCGTTGCTTGCCAACAAACGCATGATCGTCCGTGTTGTCACGGACTTGCCGCTACCGGATTCTCCAACGATTGCTAAGGTCTCTCCTTCATTCAAATCAAAACTGACGTTACGAATCGCCCGAACTTTTCCGGCGTAAGTATCAAATGAAATTTCTAAATCTTTTACTTCTAGTGCTTTTTTCATAGTCCTCACTCCTTCATTTTCGGATCAAAGGCATCCCGCAAGCCATCAGCCAACAGGTTAAAACCAATCATGATCACAGACAGTGTCACTGCCGGAATCCATAATAGATAAGGTAAATATTGGAAGGTTTTGTAGCCATCACTCAACATCATTCCTAGAGAAGCTGAAGGTGGTGTCAAACCTAAACCGATAAAACTTAGGAAAGCTTCAAAGAAAATCGCTGTCGGAATACTGAACATCATCTGAACGATGATCACGCTGGAAATATTAGGCAGAATATGTTTAAAGGCAATTTTGACATTGCTTTCTCCCAGTGTTTTTGCTGCTAAAACAAATTCCTGATCCTTCAGCTTCATGGTCTGTGCCCGTACAATCCGTGCCATAGGAATCCAGTTGGTGATTGCCATTGCCGCTACAATCGACATGAACCCCGGTTTGAACATAACCAGCATCAAAATCATTACAACCAGATTAGGAATCCCGGAAAGGACTTCAAGGAAACGTTGCATCAAGTTGTCTGTAGTGCCGCCTTTTAATCCAGAAATCAAACCGTAGCTGACACCAATCACGATATCAAACATTGCCGCTACAAAAGCAATCAACAATGAAATTCGTGTTCCCATGAATAAGCGACTCAAAACGTCCCGACCTAAACCATCTGTACCAAAAAAGAAATTTACATTGTCCGGTACTTTCGCTTGCGCATATTTGTCGACTAATTCTCCGCCCACCATTGCTTTTCCGTTCAAACCATCAATATCGATTCCCGGAATTCGAGGGGGCAAATTAATATAGCTCACATTTTGCTTCGTCGGATTGTGGGGAGAAACAAAAATTGTTACAAAAGCGATCAGAATAATGATGCCAAGTAGCGACATGGAGAAAACAGCCGCTTTGTTTTTTCTCAAACGCCGCCATGAATCCTGTAAAAAGGTCAATGAAGGAGCCGCGATCGCTTCCCGTTCTTTTACGGTATCTTTTTGCAACAATTCAAAGTCTGTTGCGGGAATTTTTGCGATTTCCGAGTAGTTTTTTGATACTTCCATCAGCCTCTGCTCCCTTCTGAAACGCGGATCCGTGGATCAACGATGCCATATAAAATATCGACGATTAAAATGACTACGATTAACATACCAGAATACATTAGTGTAACTGCCATAATCGTTGGGTAATCATTCGTGGTGATCGATTTTACAAATTGTTCTCCGATTCCCGGAATAGCAAAGATGTTTTCAACAACCAAAGAACCAGTCATCAAACCAACTGCCAAAGGTCCTAATAATGTCAGTAATGGAATTAAACTATTCCGCAAGCCATGCTTGAAGGCAATTTCCCAACGCCCCAGCCCTTTCGCGCGAGCCAATTCGACGAAGTCACTGTGCATAACTTCCACCATTTCTGTTCGAATAAAGCGGGCAGAATCGGCTAATGGCGACATGGCTAACGCGATGGTTGGTAAAATCGTATAGGCAAAGCCTTCCCATTTTGCGATTGGCAACATATGCAACTGAATTGCAAACACATATTGTAATAAAACTGCAAATACGAAGTTTGGAATCGAACGACCCAAAATTGCCACTAGGGTTGCTAACGTATCTGCCCAGGAATTTTGTTTCATTGCTGAAATCGTTCCTAAAATAATACCGAACAATGTTCCAAAGATGATGGCCTGCATCCCTAATTGCAAGGAAGGTCCAATTCGATTAGCCAATAAAGCGGCAACCGGTTGATTTTTAAATTGGAAGGAAATACCAAAATCAAATTGCACCAAATTTTGTAAATAAATGCCATATTGAACCAATACTGGTTTGTCTAAACCAACTTGCTTATTCAGCAACTCGATGGTCTCAGGGCTTAACCGTTCCGCATTGGTATACGGTGTGCCCGGCAGTAATTTCATTAAGAAAAAAGTTACTGTTGCAATCAGCCACAAGGTGATCACACCGAAAAGCAGACGTTTTAGAAAGTATTTAATAAAACTGTTCACTATTTTTCCCCCTACTCTTTCTTGTCTTTGACTTTCTTTGCTGGTTTCGCTACATTATATAAGAATAAACTTTAAGGAGCCTATTTATGAATAAACGCAACTTACCCTATATTCTATCCCTTTTAGGAATCGCCGCCATCTTATTGTGGCATTTTCTTCAAAAAAGTTTTACGCTTATCCAGCTTTCTGATTCTCTCTTTTTAGTGGGACTGCCTTTTTTGATTGTCGGCAGTTTGTTATGGGTTTTTTCTTCTGGCTTCTTCGACACCTTTCAACGCTCGATGCATGAAGCCTTTGGAAGAAGACAAAAGAAAAAATCTAACTTCATGCCGCTTTCACAAGTCGGCGCTCATGCCTATCGTTTTTGGCTGATTATCGCAGGGAGTTTAATTGGACTTTCCATTCTCCTGCTTTTAATCCATTATTTATAGGTTGAACAAAACAAAGTCCGGGGCATTAATCGATCGTTGATTAATGTCCCGACTTTTTTTCAAGTTCAAACTCTTACTTTTATTCTTCTACATAAGTCCATTTGTAATCCCATGAAGCGCCGGCACCGTGGTGAACGATTCCTTTGATTTTCGGATTAACCAAGTGTCCTTCTGCTTTTTGATAAACTGGAAGTACGCCCATTTCATCCATGATGATTTGGTTTGCATCCAGCATATTTTGCCAACGTTTTGCTGGATCTCCCGCATTTGTTGAAGAGGATTCTTTGACAGCGGCATCGTATTTTGCGTTGCTCCATTGGCCACGGTTGTATGAATTTCCCGTTACGAACAAGTCAGTAAAGCTGCTTGGATCAGAATAATCAGCTGCCCAACCACCTAATACGACATCGAAATCACCAGAATTTGAACGATCCAATCGAACAGAGAACGGTACAGGTGTTGGTGTGACTTTGACACCATCCAATGTTTCTTCCCATACATTTTGTAGGTATTCGATTACTTTCTTCGATGAATCATCATCAGAAGCCATCAATTCGAATTCTAAGGAGTCGATTCCTAATTCTTTTTTCGCTTTTTCCCAATATTCTTTGGCTTTGTCAGCATCAAAGGAAACCAATGTACCGGCATCTTCGGTGAAGTCTTTCCCGGTTTCAGGATTTTTAGCCAAGTCTACCGGAATCAAACTAGTGGAAACAACAGAACCGTCACCCAAGACTTTGTCCACCAATGCATCACGATCGATTGCATAAGAGAACGCTTTTCTCAAGTTCGCATTGTTGAATGGGGAATCTTCATCCCGTTGATTGAATTCCGCATATGTTGTACGTGCTTCTTTTGCTGAATAGAACGCTTCGTCATTTGCATTTTGTTGTGCTAATTCACCAGTCAAGATAACGTCATCTGCTTGACCATCTTTAAATAGGTTCAAGCTAGTGGAAGATTCTTTCACAACACTGACGTTGATTTGATCTAATTTTACAGAATCTTTATCCCAATAATGATCGTTCTTCTTGTAAACCCAATCCGTATCAGAACCCGGACCATCAAATTCTTCTAAAGTAAATGGACCATTATAAACTGCTTTGTCACTGGCAGAAGCATATTCTTTGCCGTTTTCTTCTACAACCGCTTGGCTTTGTGGGAAGAAAGAAGCAAAGGCCAACAAGTAATCAAAGTAAGGTGTGGTTTTTGCCAAAGTGATTTCCAATTCATAGTCACTTACAGCTTTGATTCCTAATTCAGATGGGTCTTTCTTGCCGGCTGTGATTTCTGCCGCATTTTTTACAGGTTCGTAAAGATACGCATATTCAGAGGCGGTTTTGGGATCAACTGTCCGTTGCCAGCCATAGACGTAATCTGCTGCGGTAACGTTCTCGCCATTAGACCATTTAGCGTCTTCACGCAATTTTACTTTGTACGTTAAACCGTCTTCGCTGACTTCTGCCAGTTCGGTTGCCCCGGCAGGAATGGGTTGATTGTCTTCATCAATACGGTAAAGACCTTCATACACATTGTTCAACGCGGTAAAACTAATTGTGTCAGTAGCTACTGATAAATCAGCGGTAGGCATTTCTTGTGGTACGACCAAGTTAAAAACTTGTTTACTGCCTCCTTTGCCTGAATCGCCCGCTGCTGCACTGTCATCTGTGGATTTGCCGCCACCATAACATCCAGCAAGAACGAAACCGCAGACTGCTACGATGCCCAATAACGATTTCTTTTTCATTTGCGTTACCCCTTTAGTTTGTAATTTTCAGAAAATTTAGCAACTTCTGAAGTTGAATAGAATTTTAATTAATAATTATTAAAAAAGCAATAGCAATTTCATCATTTTCGCATAAAAAAACAGTAAATTATCATTATTCTGATAATTTACACACCTTTAGAAAGCGCTCTTATTGGTGATATATCTCAACTTCTTTATTCAAGTGATTTCTTTTTAAATAATTTCACTTTTTTTGAAAAAATCGCCAGATTTCAGAATTTTTCTCATTTAATTAGATAATCATGGCAGAATTTAATTAAATTCAAAAAACAAAAAAATCCTTTATCCGCAAAGCAGATAAAGGATTTTTTCACTCAATCTTGTTTTTATCAACAAACAAAAATGAGATAACTTTCATTGTAAGTGTAACTTTCTGAGAACTACCAGATAAGAAACAGTTCTATTTCTTTTCAAATTTCATTTCCTTGATTTTATGAGGGAGAATTTTCATTTTCCGGTTCGGCAATTCGTTTTGCCATTAAAATATCTGGTTTGTTCCAGCCATTGGCATCTGGGATAACACCCACAATCTGATAGCCTTGTTTTTCATAAAATTCAAAGGGATGATTTTTTAAATTTTTGATTTGACTGAGGGCTTGAAACGTATCTTGATACAAATCCAGCTCACTCAATGAAGTGGCATGATTTTCATCATCTGTTCCCAGATACATCGTGATACCACCATGAGAAGCAACTTCTTTTTCTAAGAAATCCACCAAACGCATACCGATTTTTCGTCGACGATAGGCATCTCCAACGACTAACGGATGCAGCTCCCATCCTGTATGATCGTATTGTGGAATTGCGCCGATAAAGCCAATCAACATATCCTCTTCCAGCGCCGCGACTGCCAAACGTTCTTCTGCTAACAAGGCGTTGATCTGCGATTCCTCCCTATATTCCTCCGGCCAAGTTTTTTTCAACAGGTCCGCCAACTGATCCCGCATGACCACATCTTCTCGATCAAATTCTGTAATAATCAAAGCAATCGCCTCCCGTTCTTATCGATTCTACCAGTCATTCAAAAAAAATGTTACTGATTTGCTTTTTGAAAAAACAGCAGGCACAAAAAAACAATCCCACCCCATGAAAAGGGGCGGATTGCTCAGATTGACTTTGGGTTATACAGCAGCTTCTTTTTTCATCTGTTTGCTGCGTAATTGTCCGCAGGCAGCATCGATGTCTGTCCCATGTTCCTTACGAATAACACAGTTGATCCCATTCTTTTTAAGAATGTCATAAAACTTCAGCACGTCCGCTTTTTTACTGCGGGAATACTGATCGTGCTCACTGACTGGATTATACGGAATCAGATTGACGTAAACCAGTTTTTTCTTGTCTCTTAGCAAGTTTGCTAATTGTTGGGCATGATCTGGTCGGTCGTTCACATTTTGTAACATGATGTATTCAAAGGTGATTCGACGATTGGTTTTTGCCAAATAGAAATCAACGGCTTCCATCAATTTTTCAATTGGAAAACTGCGATTGATCCGCATCATAGAAGTCCGCACTTCATTGTTTGGTGCATGAAGTGAAATCGCCAAGTTGACCTGCAACCCGTTTTCAGCAAATTCTTTGATTTTTGGTGCTAAACCGCTGGTAGAAACTGTGATATGCCGTGCACCGATTGCTAAGCCTTTCGCATCATTGATGATGTGCAGGAACTTCATTACGTTGTCGTAATTGTCAAAAGGTTCTCCGATTCCCATCACAACAACATGAGAAACTCGATTTTCTGATTCCTGTAAATCAAAATAATGCTGTACCATCATGACTTGCGCCACGATTTCACCAGCAGTTAAATCTCGTTGCTTTTTCAGCAGACCACTGGCACAAAACGTACAGCCGATATTGCAGCCAACTTGTGTGGTCACACAAACAGACATCCCGTATTCTTGTCGCATCAGCACGGTTTCGATCATGTGTTTGTCTTGCAATTCAAAAAGGTATTTGACAGTCCCGTCTTTTGCTTCTTGAACGATGGTTTGATTTAATGGATTAATGACAAAATTATCCGTCAGTTTTTGAATCAAATCTTTAGAAAGATTCGTCATTTCTGAGAAATCCATCACGCGTTTTTCATAGAGCCATTCCCATAACTGATTGCCGCGGAATTTCTTTTCTTGGTTTTCCTCCAGCCATTGGATCACTTCTTCTTTTGTCAGACCATAGATTGATGGTTTATTCACAAATTGTCCCTCATTTCACGAACTTCGCTACATACTATACCTGATTCCCTCAGTGATTGCAACCGGTCAAAAACGACAAAAACTCCTTTGAACCAATAAAATACGGCTCAAAGGAGTTTTCTTAGTGTTGGACACTTGCATAAACTTTTTTAAAGTAAAAATGACGGGCAAACAGGTAATAAATCAGCTGAATGACGATAAACAGTCCTAAGACCATCAGTCCTTCTTTTTGCATCCCCATATTAAAAATGTGGTACATCGCAGTCAGAGCCACACCGCCATGAATAACCGACACAATAATCGGCGTAAAGAACAAAATTCCCACCTGTTGGCTGATCATCTTCTTTAATTCTTTTTTCGTCAAACCGATTTTATAAATCATCGCAAATTTTTCGGTATCTTTTGCTAAATCACTATATAGTCGGAAATACAAAAAGCTGCCGGCAGAAATGAAGAAAATCACTCCGATAAACACGCCCACAAACAAAATAGGTGCGTAGGAATCGATCACGGTTTGTACGATATAGGTTTTTGCCATCACATAAGTTTCCGATTCCTTTGTCAACGCTTCTCCGAACTTGATCAGAGCTTCACGGGAGGTGTTTTTCGGTTGCCAAACGATCCGTTTTGTTTCTTCCATTTTACTAAAGTTTGTTCCATCTGGTACGACATACGTTGGGAGATAGGTCGCCACCAAATTGGTTTTCTCTTTTCTCTCAACTTGCAGCTTTTGCGTGCCGATCGTCACCGTTTTCGCTGTGGTTGTTTGAGCATCCATTTGCGCTTGTTGACTTGCCGGTGTGAGAGAAACTGCTTTTTTTACAGAAATGGTCTCTTCATCCAGCAACGTTGCTAATTTATTGTAATCCGTCTCCGTTAAAAACTGTTTGTCATCCATCGAATAAATCGTGGTTTCCACTTTATCAGCGGTGATTTTTTTCTCAGAAAGTAGAGTGTCAATTTTTTCGGCTTGTTTTTGTACTACTGGGGCTTTGTCCATTACTTCCAATTCATAGGGCTGCTCTTCAATAGCGCCCAACAAAATCTTTTCTACCCCATAGAGTGTGCCAATTGCAGCAAAGGCTACTGTTGAGATCATGGCAACTAAAATAAAAGAGCGGGCATTATCTTTCATCCGAAAAGACAAGTCAGAAAAGACAATCATATTGGTTTTCTTCCAAAATAATTTCGTGTTCTTCTTTAATCCTTCAATAATCATGACACTGGCTTGATTGAAAAAGAGACTGGTTCCCACAATAACCACTGCCACAACCGGCAATGTCGCCATGATTACTCCGACACCCGGTACCAACAAGGCTACGGCATAACCGATTCCAATCAGTAGAAGACCAAGAATCGCTTTAATTTTTGAAAATTTGATCACACCTTTGCCCAAATCTCCCGCCTGTAACAGCTCTTGCACGCTCATTTTTGGCAAGCGTGTCCGAATCAAGAAAGAGATCACAACGAACAAAAGGGCAAATGCCGCAACGGTAATTAAAATCGACTGCGTTGGAAAATATAAACTAAAATCCAGATGCATCATTTTATTTGCCAATAAAATAATAAGTTGGGTAAAGCCGATTCCAATAAGACTTCCAAAAATCGTGGCAAAAAAACCAATCACTAAATTCTCAATAAAGATCATGTTCTTCAACTGCTTGGGACTCATCCCTTGAATCATCATCAGACCAAACTCTTTTTTCCGAGACTGAATGAACACATCCATCGAGTAGAAAACAAAGAGAAAAGCAAAAAGATAGATAATGATGGCCGCCGTCAACATCCCCATGTCTGCCCGTTTGTCTAACGAACCGTTAACAATGGCGGGATGATTTGCCAAGGCAGTAAAAGCAAAGAAGACCATCACCGATACAGTGGTACTTAAAAAATAGGCCAAATATAAATGCTTGTTGCGAATCGTATTGCGAAAGACAAATTGATTAAAATTCATTTTCGACCTCCTCCACATGGGCCAGGTCGGCAATGATGCGGTCATAAAAATTCTTCTGCTGATCGTCGTTGCGAATTTCTCGTACGAGTCCGCCATCCTTGATGAAAATGATTCGCTTGCAATAGCTGGCTGCCAATGGATCATGGGTCACCATCAAAATCGTTGCTTTTTCTTTTTCATTTAATTGTCGCAGCAAACGCATCACATCTTTTGAAGATTTTGTATCAAGATTTCCCGTTGGTTCATCGGCTAAAACTAGATTAGGTCGATGAATCATCGCCCGTGCGACGGCGACCCGCTGTTGTTGTCCGCCAGAAATTTCCGGGATTCGTTTTTTCAATAAATCAGAAATTCCTAAACGCTGTGCGACTTCTTGCGCAGCCCGCTGCATTACCGCAACCTTTTCACCATCTAATGTTAAAGGCAGCACAATGTTTTCTTCTACGGTTAACGTCGGCATCAAATTGAAATTTTGGAAAACAAAGCCCAACTCTTTTCGGCGAAATTTTGCAATTTGCTCTTGATTCATCTCATGGGGATTCTTGCCGTTCAATTCAATACTTCCAGAAGTTGGATTATCGATTGTTGCCAACAGGTTCAATAAGGTGGATTTTCCCGATCCGGAGGGTCCCATGATTCCTACGAATTCGCCATCTTCAACCGTTAAGTCAATTCCTTTTAATGCTTCATATTTTATGGAGGTGCCATAAACTTTTCTCAGATTTTTTACTTGTAACATATCGTCGCTCCTATTCCTTATTTGACTCTAGTCTACCGAAAAGATTAACTACTGACCATTCATCCAGATAACAACGGTCTAACAATTTTGTTATATCCTTTTATAGTGACTTAAAATGTCTGCTTCTCTTATCCTATCCTGTCTTTTCATTAAAAACATCCGACTTTCGTCTGAAAAAAAGACGTTGCCATTTTTGACAACGTCTTGCAGTATTTGCGATTTACTGTGGTTCCAAAGGATCGGTACTTTCTTCCAGTTCTGGTTCAAGCAAAACTTTTCGAGGTTTACTACCTTCTGAAGGACCAACCACACCATGAGCTTCTAATTCATCCACCAACCGAGCTGCACGGTTGTAGCCCACTCGAAAGCGTCGTTGCAGCAAAGAAACGCTGGCAGTCTGCATATCCACTACTAGAGCTTTTGCCTGATTGTAGAGTTCATCTTGAGGTTGTTGATTTGGACCGGCTGATTCTTCCGTAATCATCATTTTTTCTTCATAGTTTGCCCCTTGCTGATTGGTGATGAATTCAACCACTCGTTCCACCTCGTGATCAGAAATAAAGGCGCCCTGTACCCGAATCGGTTTATTTTCTCCCATCGGCAGATACAGCATGTCTCCACGACCAAGTAATTTTTCCGCACCGTTGCTGTCGATAATCGTTCGAGAATCAACACCGCTGGAAACAGCAAAAGCGATTCGCGAGGGAACATTGGCTTTGATGATTCCCGTAATAACGTCGACACTTGGACGTTGCGTTGCTAAAATCATGTGGATACCCGCCGCCCGTGCCATTTGTGCCAAACGAATAATTGCATCTTCCACTTCATTGCTGGCAACCATCATCAAATCTGCCAATTCATCAACGATGACAACAATAAAAGGTAGAATTGGACGATTTTCGCCATCTTCAAGATTTTTTTCAATGACCAATTCATTGTATCCAGTAATGTTTCGGACGCCCGTAGCTGCAAATTTTTCGTAACGTTCTTCCATTTCTTTTACGACTTTTTGCAATGCTTGTGCCGCTTTCCGAGGATTCGTCACAACCGGAGTCAATAAATGGGGGATGCCATTGTAAACATTCAGTTCCACCATTTTAGGGTCGATCATCATCAATTTCACTTCATGGGGTTTTGCCTGCATCAAAATACTGGTGATAATTCCGTTGATTGCGACTGACTTCCCGCTCCCAGTTGATCCGGCAATCAGCAAGTGAGGCATTTTCGTCAGATCGGCTGTTTGTACTCGCCCGGAAATATCCCTACCCAATGGAACTTCCAACAATTTATCTGGATGTAGCGGTTGAGCATCAATAACTTCTCTAAAGGAAACCGTGCTGACAGTACTGTTTGGTACTTCAATCCCAATCAATGATTTTCCGGGAATTGGCGCTTCCATCCGCACATCTTTTGCCGCCAGTGCTAATGCGATATCATCTGTTAAACTGACAATTTTGCTGACTTTTACCCCGACAGCCGGTTGTACTTCAAATTTTGTTACGGCTGGGCCCAAGCTGGCTTTGACAACTTTGGCATCCACGCCAAAACTTTTGAAGGTTGTTTCCAACACACCGATATTGCGTTCGATTTTTGAATATTCATCACTTTGATCAGTGGCAGGGATTGTATCCAACAAGACTGCTGTCGGCAACTCATAATCCTGATCTTCTGCCTCTTCAGAAATTTCAAAATCCAAATCTTCTCCGTCATCTTCCGGAACTTCAGTTGTCGGCTCTGCTTTTGTTTCTGCTTTCGTTTCTGCCGGAATATTTTGCTGAAAGCTGTCGATGGGAACAAAACTTAATTGCTCCGGTTCAGCAAGTGGTTCACTTTCTTCCGGCTCCTCCGCCAATGGACGGACTTGATTTTTTTCGTTTTCTTTCATTTCAGCGAGAACTTTTTCCCGCTCTGCCGCAATTTTGGCTTCTTTTTCTGCTTTCTTAGCCGCTTTTTTCTCTTCTCGTTGAGCTTTTTTCTCCGGGTCCTCTGCTAAAAGCTGTTGCAACCGGTCGCTTAACCCTTGCAAGCCATCAATAACTTGATGACCGCTCATCATACTGAATAAGAACCCGCCGACCGCTAGTAAAATCACTGCAATCAGATAGCTTCCCACTTGCGAGACCAAAAAATAGCTACCTTGATATAAAAGAGCCCCAACCAGTCCACCGCCAACATTTTGGCTTACTTGATTGATTCGCAAGTCACTGAGCAATGCCTGCCAAGTCGTTTGAAAAATATTTGGGTCACTGCTTTGTAATTTACTGAATAGATGGGCATGTAAAAGAAGCAAAATGCCCAAATAAAAAACCACTCCCCCAAAAAAGCGCCGATAATTCGTAATCTTTGCTTCCGTCGTTCGCAACATCAACCATACCCCATACCCTGCCAACGCAAGGCATAACAATGGATACGTATTGCCACCAATCAACCGAAACCCGTTTGCGACCAATGTCCCTAAAAATCCTAATTTAAATAAACCAAAGCCAGCCAACAGAACAAAGACCAGACCTAGTAAAATCATAATCAACTTTTCCTGCTGCTGCATTTGCTTTTTCGTTTTTCTTTTTTTCTGGCGTTTCTTTTGTGCCATTTCACCGATCCCTCATTTCATCACTTCCCATTATACAAAAAAAAAGAGGCGAACAAAAGTTTTGTTTTTTGATTTGAGCCGTTTGAAATGCAGACACTATTCAATAAGAAGAAAAAAGAAGACAGCTTTCACTGCCTCCTGTCTATTCCTATTGCTCACTTCACCGAAACATCTTCTCCAAACCATTTTTCAGAAATTTTGGCAAATTCGCCATTTTCCTGTAATTCCTTGAGCCCTTCGTTGACTTTATCTGCAAGTTTTTTGTCATCCTTACGCATACCGACTGCAAAATCTTCGCTTTCAAATGGTCCTTCTGTGATGGTGTAGTCTTCTAATTGGTCCTTTTGTGTCAGGTAATAATTTGCATAGACTTTATCAATCAACAAGCCATCAATTCGTCCAGTTTCCAAATCGATGAAGGCTTCATTAAAGCTTGCATAAAGGACTGCATCGTTGTCTTTCACCAAATCTTTCAAGACTTCTGGTTGATCTGTAAACAAGCTATAACCGGAAGAACCTTCCTGTGCACCTAAAGTTTTGTCTTTCATTCCGTCAAAAGTTGTGATGTTGCTTTTCTTTGGAGTGACCAGTACTTGGTCATTTTCCATATACGGATCAGAAAATAGTACTTTCTTTTCTCGTTCGGCTGTTTTACTGTAACCGTTCCAAATGAGATCAATAGTGCCATTGGATAATTCGGTTTCTTTCATCGACCAATCGATTGGTTGAAAAGTGACCTTCATATCTTCTGCTTCAAAAACGGCTTTTGCCAAATCAATATCAAAACCGACTAATTCCCCATCCTCATCTTTAAATCCCATTGGTACAAAGGTATCATCCAACCCCACAATAACTTCTTTTGAGGTATCTTTGGCTTCTTCTTTGCCTTTCCCACAGGCTGCCAAACTCAACAGACTTAACCCGACAACCAACCAGCTTGCTGCTTTACTCATTTTTTTCATTTTGTTTCCTCCTTTGTATTTGGGTTTACTTGCAATAAATTGTCTGCGATATTTTCCGCAAACGTCAAATCATGGGTTACCACGATTTGTGTCACACCTTGTTTTTTCAAATCTAAAATCAATCGTTCCACCTGTTGCCGCAGTTCAGGATCTAAGGCACTGGTGGGTTCATCGTAAGCCAATACTTTAGGGTTCATCGCCATTGCTCGTGCGATGGCTACCCGTTGCTTTTGACCGCCGGAAAGTTGAAAAGGATATTGTTCCAATAATTCTTCCAATCCTAACTGTTTTGCTAAATGCCGCGCTTTTTCGGTGTATGCTTCTTTGCTTTCCTTTAAAACCATTTTTGGTGCCAACGTGATATTTTCAACGACACTCAAATGGGGAAATAATTGAAAATCTTGAAAAACGACGCCGACAACTTGCTCCTGTTCGTTCAAAGCTGTCGGGTCAAATGCTTTGCCATCCAATAAAAACTCCCCATTATCTACCGTTTCCAAACCGGCTAATGTTCGCAGCAATGTCGTTTTTCCACCGCCGGAAGGTCCGACGATTGCGAGGATACTGCCATCGGGAATCGTCAAATTTAATTGTTCAATCACTTTTTTATTGCCAAATGCCTTTGAAATATTTTTAAGCTCTAACATGATTTTCCTCCTAACATCCTGACCGACTAACGGTAGTAATCCATTTTATTCTCAATTGTTTTCAATAATACGGTAAATACTCCGGTCATTACTAAGTAAACCAAACCAACACCTACTAAAGGCAGTAACGTGGAATCTCGTTCCATTGCGATTTTTCCCAAACGCATGACATCGGATAAGCCAAGAATATAAACCAAGGAAGTGTCTTTGACCAAATTAATAATTTCATTTCCTACTGAAGGAAACGTGATCTTTACTACTTGTGGAATGATGATTTTGGTAATGGTTTGTCCTTTGCTCAAGCGTAAAACCTGTGCGGCTTCGTATTGCCCTTTCGCAATCGACTGAATTCCCCCACGGAAAATTTCTGCAAAGTAAGCGGCATAGTTGATAACGAAAGCCAACACTGCTGCATCGAATCGATCAAAAACGATTCCCACTAATGGCAACCCGTAAAAAACAAAAATTAGTTGCAACAAAAGAGGGGTTCCCCGCATCAACCAGACATAAAGTTGTACGATAAATTTGAACGGCTGCAAATGACTCGCTAAAACAAATGCGAGAATGATCCCGATCGGAATGGCTCCTAAAAGTGTAAAAGCAAATAATTTAATGGTGATTCCTGCTCCATTTAAAATTTGCGGCATAACTGAAATTAAATACTCCATGATTTTCCCTCCAAAATTTTGCGTTTTTCCTACATTCGAAAATAAAAAAAGTCCTCTGGCATTGTGCCAGAGGACGTTCACTACGTGGTTCCACCTCAGTTCCTTCTCTTTTCGCAAAGAGAAGCTCCTGCAGTCACTGCATCACTAGTTTTGAACCCATAAAAATAAAAAATCCTTTAGTCATAAGACTAAAGGACGTAAATTACGCGGTTCCACCTTTTTTTATCAACGCTTCGCAGCGATTGATCTCAACTAGTCATCCAACAATGACTGCGGCTATAACGGGCCAACCCGGAAATTCCTACTCTTTTCAGAAATTCGACTCCAAGATGTGTTTCGCAGGAACTGTTATCTCTTTTCACCAACCAGAGACTCTCTAAAAACAAATTTACTTGCTACTCTTCTTTTCGATGTCGTATTATTAAGTTGTTAACAATTTACCTGTATTTAACCAAAATGTCAACTGTTTTTAATTTTTTTTTTGGAGGAATGTGTATGACTGCTACTGAAAAAGAAGCTTATGATTTGTTGAATCAGCTATCTATCAACTATCTTCGGGTGGATCATCCGGCAATCACCTCAGTTAAAAATGTTCCCTTTGAGCTTCCCGGACCGCAAGTCAAAAATCTTGTGCTGAAAGCAAAAAAGGGTAAAGGAGTCTATCTGGTCATTTTGCCAGATGAAAAACAAGCAAATCTGGCATTGATTGCAGAAGAATTATCTGAAAAACGTCTGTCATTTCTTTCAGAGTCAGATCTCTTCAATTTATTGAAAATTCCGGCAGGTACGGTCACCCCGTTAGCCTTGCCCCATGATCACGAACATCGCATCACCGTCGTAATTGACCGTGAGATCGACCGAGAAGATACAGTGGGGTTTCATCCAAATATCAATACCACGACATTGATGATCCAGTTTCATGATTTCGAAAAAATGCTCACTCATCTTGGCTATGAGCCGCTTTTTATCACTGTCTAAAAAATAACGCTGCACCGGTAATTGGTGCAGCGTTTTTGAATTAGTGCTTGTAGCTTAAATAATAAAATGCCGAAACAAAAATTGAACCGCCAATGATGTTTCCAAGATAAACTGGAATAAAATTACGGATGAAATCCATCCATGTTGCATGACCTTCAAAGATTGCAGCCGGAATCACAAAACAGTTTGCGACACTATGCTGAAAGCCGATCGCAACAAAAATCATTACTGGAAACCAAATCGTCAATACTTTTCCAGCAGCATCTTTGGCACCATAAGACAACCATAAAGCCAAGCCGACAAACCAGTTACAGCCAATTCCTGAGCCGATTGCTTGAATCGTTGTGACATTGATTTTGTGGTGAGCAAGATCAATTAATTGTTCTAAATAGGGACCAGAATGCGTCAGTGCCACGACATGTCCAAAGAAATAAGCAACAAAAATTCCGCCAATGACATTCGCAAAGGTGATGATCAGCCAATTTTTCAATAAATCCGCCAACCGAATTTTTTTATCCATAAAAGCGATTGCAACTGCCATCATATTCCCCGTAATCAGTTCCCCACCGCCAAGAAGTATCACCAACAACCCAATTGGAAATACCGAAGCGCCAACTAAACTTGTTAAACTGCCTAAACTTTCAGGAATTGATGCGGAAACGCGAATATATGCCAAGTACCCCAAGGAAATCATTGCGCCCCCGATAAATCCTAAAATCAGCTTTGCCCGCAATGGCTTGTGAATTTTTTTCTGTCCGTACTGAATACTCAATTCCATAATTTCTTCTGGTGTGTGCATTTGTTCATCTCTCTCCTTTATCCGTGCTTTTTTTACTTTACGATATTTGAAAAAAAAAGCAATCCCTATTTCGAAAAAACTAGTGAATTTTGTCACAATTCTCATTTTTTTTGCCCTTTATTTTTTTAAGTAAGAAATGATTGACATCCCTACCACAATTTCCGATAATGGGCTGTATTGAGAGACGCCACTTCTCGTCAATTTTCTGCTATTTATTGAAAACAAATGAACCAATAGGAAGGTTAAAATTTATTTTCACCTTCTCCACGTTGTCTAGTGGAAGGTGGATACGGCGTGAAATCAAATGAATTTTTCTGCTAAGAACAAATTCATACATTCATACGAATAAGGATGTCAGTTCCACTTTTTACAAGTGCTCTAGTGGAATGATATACGGCATGAGAATCAAATGGATTTTTCTGCTAAGAAAAATTCATACATTCATACGAATAAGGATGTCAGTTCCACTTTTTCCAAGTACTCTAGTGGAATGATATACGGCGTGAGAATCAAATGAATTTTTCTGCTAAGAAAAATTCATACATTCATACGAACAAGGATGTCAGTTCCACTTTTTCCAAGTGCTCTAGTGGAATGATATACGGCATGAGAATCAAATGAAATTTTCTGCTAAGAAAAATTCATACATTCATACGAATAAGGATGTCAGTTCCACTTTTTCCAAGTACTCTAGTGGAATGATATACGGTATGAGAATCAAATGAATTTTTCTGCTAAGAAAAATTCATACATTCATACGAATAAGGAGATGTCGGGATGACAAAAAAAATGAACAAAGCATCCTTTGCTGGCCTTTTGGTAGCAATGGGCGTGGTTTATGGGGATATTGGGACGAGTCCGTTATATGTAATGAAGGCCATCGTGGAAGAAAACGGCGGCTTGAAAAGCATTAATCCTGATTTTATTTTGGGGGCAGTTTCACTGATCTTTTGGACTCTTACACTGCTGACAACGATTAAATATGTCTTGATTGCGCTAAATGCGGATAATCATGGGGAAGGTGGGATCTTCTCTCTTTACACATTGGTACGAAAAAGCGGTAAATACATCATTGTTCCAGCCATGATCGGTGGCGCGGCGCTTTTGGCTGACGGAGTATTGACACCTGCTGTGACCGTGACAACAGCTATCGAAGGTTTGCGTGGGATTCCAAGCTTTGTCGATCGCTTTGGTATGGATCAAAATATCATCGTAATCATCACCTTGGTCATCATTCTTGTTTTGTTTGCGATTCAACGCTTTGGTACCGACTTTGTAGGAAAAGCGTTTGGTCCCATCATGTTTTTATGGTTCACGTTTCTAGGATTGGTAGGAATTATCAATTTCAGCGGAGATCTTTCAGTCATTCGGGCACTAAATCCGATTTATGCACTACGTTTGTTAACCAGTCCTGAAAATAAATTAGGGTTGTTTATTCTTGGAAATATTTTTCTGGCAACTACCGGAGCAGAGGCGTTGTACTCTGATATGGGCCATGTCGGCAAAAAAAATATTCGCATCAGTTGGCCTTACGTAAAAATTTGTCTGGTTCTGAATTATTTTGGTCAAGCGGCTTGGTTGATGAAGGCATATCAAAATCCTGAAATGCAGGCAATCGAACATCTGAATCCTTTTTTCCAAATCTTGCCTGCCGGCTGGATGGTTTTCGGCGTAATTTTTGCTACATTGGCTGCGGTCATTGCTTCTCAAGCGCTGCTTTCCGGCTCCTTTACCTTGGTATCTGAAGCCATCAAATTAAAATTATTGCCACGATTGAAAATCATGTATCCCGGAAAATCAATCGGTCAAATGTACATTCCAGCGGTCAATTTAATTTTGTGGATTGCCTGTTCCTTGATTGTTTTGACCTTCCGCACCTCTTCTCATATGGAGGCAGCCTACGGACTTTCAATTACTGTGACCATGCTGATGACGACAATTCTTTTGTATTTCTATTTGGTTCAAAGTGGTCGTTCCCGCATCTTGTCACTACTAACGACATTATTTTTCGGTTTGATTGAATCGATTTTCTTCCTATCCAGCGTGGCAAAATTTTTCCGTGGTGGTTTTGTCGCAGTTGCCATCGCCCTTGTCATTTTGGTCTTAATGACGATTTGGGAACGAGGAAATATCATTCAAGAAAAAGTTGCCGAAGAGGTCGATTTAAAAGAGTATCTTCCGCAGCTTGCGGCATTAAAGGATGACAATAGTATCCCGA
Source organism: Enterococcus sp. JM9B (assembly GCF_009933265.1). Lineage (NCBI taxonomy): Bacteria > Bacillati > Bacillota > Bacilli > Lactobacillales > Enterococcaceae > Enterococcus > Enterococcus sp. JM9B. Next base: position 26,371 of record NZ_MAEK01000038.1, read on the forward strand.
TTTATCAAACGAATGTCGTCTTTTTAGTGCCACGTATTGAAGGAGACATGGTGGGTCGACAATTTGTCTATTCAATTTTAGATAAGCAACCAAAACGTGCCAATGTCTATTGGTTCGTCAACGTGGAAGTCACGGATGAACCCTTTACTCAAGAATTTGAAGTTGATACAATGGGAACTGATTTTATCGTGAAGGTCAAATTTTTCCTAGGCTTTCGTAGCAAACAGGAAGTCAACGTCTATATCCGCCAGATTATCCATGATTTAATGAAAGATGGACGCTTACCAAAACAACCCCAACGTTACTCCCTGACCCCAGGTCGTGAAGTGGGTGATTTCCAATTTGTGCTGATTCAAGAAGAATTATCCAACAACACAGTGCTGGACCACTGGGAACGGCAGATCATGCAGGCAAAATTATTCATTAAAAGCCATGCCATCAGTCCCCAAAAATGGTTTGGACTTGAGTACAGTGAAGTAAAATATGAAACCATTCCATTAGTGATTGGAAAAACCCGCAAGACTCGATTAAAAGAACGAAAAGAAAAAATCTAAACAAAAAACTTCTGTCAAAAAATCTCAAAGATTTTTTAGCAGAAGTTTTTTTCTCCCTCTTCCAATCAACCCCCGTTCCTTGCAACGGGAGATTAAAGGACTATAATCGGTGACGAGGAGATGGGTTTATGTTTACCAAATTTATTGGTGCAGCATTTTTAGTTTTGGCTGTTTGGCAACTTTGGGCAACCAAACAAACGCTAGACAACACAAAGAAACAAGGAAATGAGGCAACTTCTTCCTTTTTGCTGGTCAGTCTGTGGTCAAGCATCGTCTTTGCACTTGCCGTTGCAGTTGTCGCTCTAATCACTCTCTTTGGTGGTTGGAGTTGATACAGTAAAATGACGCACAGTGCCAACGAATTTTTTCAGAAATACACCATAAAAGCGGGCCCTTATCCATTATCGATAGGAGCCCGCTTCTATTTTTTTATTGGCTTCGCAAATTACCAGAGCTATTCCTTATTTCAACTGCCATTGCCACTCATTGACTTCAGGAAGATCAACGCCATACGTCCGGATGTAATCATGATGTTTGTTCAATTGATCGGTCATTTTTTGAGCAAACTCGCCAGCCTTTTCTCCGTAGACAGCGGTTGCCGCATCTTGTGCAAGGTGGAAACGATCCAATTCAGAAAGGACCCGCATATCAAATGGTGTGGTAATATCCCCATTCTCACGATATCCGTGAATATGCACACGATGATTGTGGCGATCAAAGAATAGATCACGAATCATGCCTTCATAACCATGATAGCCAAAAATAATCGGTTTGTCTTTCGTAAAGTAGGTATCAAACGTTTCATCAGATAAGCCCCGCGGATCAATTGATGGATGACGTAATTTCAAAATGTCGACAATATTGATAAAACGAATTTTCAACGCTGGATATTCTGCATGCAAGAGAGTAATTGCTGCTAAAATTTCCAAATTAGGTTCAGTTCCAGCAGCAGCCATCACGATATCCGGCTCACTGTCTCCGTCCGTTGATGCCCAATCAATAATTTTCAAGCCATCTCGGACCAAAACCTCTGCCTCTTCCGCCGAATAAAACTGTGGACGAGGGTGTTTTGAAGAAACCACCAAATTGATTTTTTCTTCGCTGCTCAAAACTTCCGCCATCACCGCCATCAAACTATTTGCATCTGCTGGCAAATATTCTCGAACAAATTCTGCTTTCTTTTCAGCTAAATGGGTCAAAATCCCTGGATCTTGATGAGTATAGCCGTTATGATCCTGTTGAAAAACGGTTGACGTTGCTATCAAGTTCAAGGAAGGATAATGGTTTCGCCACGTTTGCTCTTTGGCTTTTCGCAACCATTTGAAATGTTGGGTAATCATGGAATCTACCACTCGCAAAAAGGCTTCATAACTAGCAAAGAATCCGTGCCGCCCGGTTAGAACGTACCCTTCCAAAAAGCCTTCTGCTTGATGTTCGGATAATTGCGAATCAATTACTCGACCAACAGGAGAAATCCATTCATCATAAGCATCGTTTTTTGCTTCCAGCCATTGGCGGTTGGTCACTTCAAAAATTTTGTTCAAACGATTGGATTTGGCTTCATCTGGCCCAAAAATCCGAAAATTATCCGGATTGGCAACAATCAAATCTTTCGCAAATTTACCAAATTCAATCATATCTTGTGCAGTGACCGCTCCCGGTGTGCGGGTATCAATGGCATGCTTTTTCCAATCCGTCACTTTCAACGGACGAGGATTTAATCCGCCATTCGTAATTGGATTCATCGCCATCCGGTAATTACCTTTTGGTGCCAATTCTTTAAGTTCTGGTTTTAATTTTCCTTCTGGTGTAAATAATTCTTCTGGTCGATAAGACTTCAGCCAATCAGTCAATGCATCAACATGTTCCATGTGTTCGGCATCAACCGGAATCGGTACTTGATGAGCACGAAAACCACCTTCGATGGGTTCGCCATCCCATTCTTTTGGTCCTGACCAGCCTTTTGGTGTTCGGACGATCAGCACAGGCCATTGAGGCATTTCTGCTTTTTCCGCCACACTGGAGCGGGCAAATTCTTGAATTTTTTTGATTTTTTCAATGGCTTTGTCTAATTTTTCTGCCATGATCGGATGAACTTTCTCCGGATCTGTTCCTTCAACAAAAAGTGGATCCCAACCCATTCCTTCAAAATATTTCCGTAAATCTGTATCTGACTTACGAGCTAAAATCGTAGGATTGGAAATTTTTCCACCATTGAGGTAAAGAATCGGCAAAATTGCCCCGTCATTCACTGGGTTGATGAATGTATTGGAAAACCAGCTTGTCGCCAACGGCCCAGTTTCTGACTCCCCGTCCCCTACGACAACTGCTGCAATAACATCAGGATTATCCAAAATTGCTCCGACACCATGAGAAATTGAATAACCTAATTCGCCACCTTCATGAATGGATCCAGGAGTTTCTGGTGCCGCATGAGATGCTACCCCACCCGGAAAGGAAAATTGTTTAAAAAGTTTCGCCAACCCTGCTTCATCTTCGGTGATTTCAGGATAAATTTCAGTGTAACTACCATCTAAATAAGCATTTGAAACCATCACTTGTCCGCCGTGTCCCGGTCCTTCGATGTAAAACATATTCAGTTTGTATTTATTGATAACTCGGTTCAAGTGGGCATAAATAAAATTTTGACCAGCAATCGTTCCCCAGTGTCCAATAGGATGGACTTTTAAATCGTCTTTTTCTACAGGACGCTTCAATAAAGGATTATCTTTCAAATATAATTGACCAACTGAAATGAAATTGGCTGCACGCCACCAAGCATCGATTTTTTCTAAATACGCGTTTGAATCATAGATCGTCGTCATAAGAAAACTCCTTCTTTCAATAAAAGTAAATTAGACTTAAACTCACAGCTATCCTACTGCTATTTTTATTAATAGTCAAATATACTTTTATTAATTATTTTCAAGTCCTTCTTTTATTATCAATGATATCCGCAGGTGTGGCAACTAATTGACTCACCGCTGATTAATTGTATGAGATGGATTTTTTCCATTTCATTTCTTTTTGTATTTTTAGATAAAAGGCTTTCAACAAACTGCACAAGAATTTCTTTTGGTTTTTGTGCACTTTGCCACTTACCTTGTGGAGCGCTTTCATTTATAGTTAACCCATAAGAAAAAGAAAAGAGGAATTTTTTATGGTACAAATGGCATTGAATCACGTGTATAAAAAATATGACAACGCAGAAAACTATTCTGTTACCGATTTCAATTTAAACATCCAAGATCGCGAATTCATCGTTTTCGTTGGTCCTTCCGGTTGTGGAAAATCAACAACTTTGCGGATGATCGCTGGATTGGAAGATATCACAGAAGGTGAATTAAGTATCGGTGAAATAGTCATGAACGATGTGGCTCCAAAAGACCGCGACATCGCCATGGTATTCCAAAACTACGCATTATATCCACATATGACCGTGTATGATAACATGGCTTTCGGACTTAAATTGCGTAAATACGACAAAGCAAATATCAAAAAACGGGTAGAAAATGCCGCTGAAATTTTAGGCTTGACTGAATATCTAGATCGTAAACCCGCAGCTTTATCTGGTGGACAACGACAACGGGTAGCTCTTGGACGTGCCATCGTGCGTGATGCAAAAGTCTTCTTGATGGATGAACCTTTATCTAACTTGGATGCAAAATTGCGTGTGGCGATGCGTGCTGAAATCGCTAAATTACACCAACGTTTGGAAACAACAACAATTTACGTTACCCATGACCAAACAGAAGCAATGACCATGGCTGACCGGATTGTTATCATGAAAGACGGCTTTATCCAACAAATCGGCACACCACAACAAGTTTACGATACACCAGTAAATGTTTTCGTTGCCGGCTTTATCGGATCACCTGCAATGAACTTCTTTAACGTAACACTAAATCAAGGCGTTATCACAGACGGTTTTGGTTTGAAATTACGTATTCCTGAAGGAAAAAATAAAGTCCTAGTTGAAAAAGGCTATGAAGGCAAACAAATTATCTTTGGTATTCGTCCAGAAGATATCCATAGCGAACAAATCGCTATTGAAGCTTCACCAGAAGCAACAGTAAACGCTCAAGTCGTCGTTTCTGAATTGCTTGGTGCTGAATCCATGTTGTATACAAAAACTGGCGAAACAGAGTTTGTTTCTAAAGTTGACGCTCGAGATTTCCATAAACCAGGCGAAAACATCAACTTGGCATTCAATATTAGTAAAGGTCACTTCTTCGACAAAGAAACAGAACTAGTGATCAAGCTTCCTTAATCCGCTCCCCCTTTTTTCCATATATATCCTAGTAAGAAAGCCCAATGCTAATTCAGCATTGGGCTTTCTCTCTTTGTATAATTGATTCATTCTAATATTCCAACTGTTTCAAGCGGACCAAAGCAATTTTAGGCTGCTTTCTTTTCAATTTATACAAAGTGAGTAGCTGTTTATTTATCGCTGTGTCTTCCTTTGTTACACCTTTAAAACTTCCAAGCAAGTGATTCAACACCGGCTCAACAAGTGTCGCGCTTCCCTGAGTGCCTAATTCTACTCCCATACGTGCCTCATCACTTAACTGTTGCTGGAATAATTGATGGATCCTATCGGCTAAATCTCCGGTAATTAAGATCTCATCTGATTGTCTCCTTAACGCCTGCAACAGCTCATCATTTTTACTAACAACCACTTGTTCCATTGCCAGCACCTCCCATAAAAACAGCTTCTTTTACGCTAGTATACTCTATGTACTAAACGCTTTCAAAGCGTAGAAAAAAACGTCAGCAAGTTCGCTGACGTTTAAGAAAAATCGATTATTTACTTTCTTTGTAGCTTTCAGTGAATTCTTTAATCATTGTGTCGCCACCGCTGTTGCGGAAGTTTTCAACCGCCTTGTCGAAACCGTCCATGTCGATGTCACCCATCATATATTTATAGTAGGCATCTTCTATTCCTTCGATCAGGGTTGACCATTGTGTATCATAAGTTTCTGAAGTCAATGGTTGTGCTGGATTCGTAATAGCAAATTCTTCGTTTTCGGCAATTTTTTTGTTTGCTAAGTTGGCATAAGAATCGGTTGATTTAAAGGTCGTTACCAATTCAGACGGGCGAGAAGAAGAAAATGGTTGTACTTCTTGTTGCCATTTCGTCGTATCGATTTGCTCGTAGGCTTCATCATCGGTAATTTGGAAATGTTCCCCTTCAACCCCTTGTGTCATCAGCGTATAAGGCTCTTCATCCATCAAATCGTTGATGAACTGCAAAACAACTTTTAAATCTTCTTCTGATTTTACTTGTTGTTTTGGAATTGATAGCCATCCGCCCATACCATCGTTGGTATCAGATAGAATTCGACGTTCTACGTCACCATACGTCATGTCATTGATCAATTCCCATTCCATATGTTCTTGATCGGTTCCTTTAGCATCGTTTACATAGTTGCGGACTTCCTGCAATCCGGAAATAACGATTCCGCCTTTTCCTTGAACAATATAATCTTTTTGATCATTTTTCGCCATAACGGTAAAGTCAGAGTTCATCCAGCCGTTTTCATAAATATCACGGAACCATTCCATCGATTCTTTGTATTCAGGTTGCATGAAGGATGGAATGACTTCTTCCTCTTCTGTCACAGTGAAATGATTGCCGGCGCCAAAGTACCCAGTCAATGAACGGAAACCAACATTGAAGGATTCATTTCGCTCAACAAAACCGACAGTATCTTTTTGTCCGTTACCATCAGGATCGTTTTCGGTGAAGGCTTGCGCCACTTCCCGCAATTCATCCAATGTTTTTGGTGTTTCCAAACCTAAGTTTTCCAACCAGTCTTTTCTTACTAAAACTCCATAACGGGCAATCGGTTTTTGGAAAGGCACACCGTAAATATGTCCCTTGATTCGTGATGCTTCCAATCGATCTTCAGAAATATTTGCTAAATTCGGATAATCTTTCAAATAAGGTTCAACATCCCAGAACATGCCGGAACCTAACGCATTTCGAACAGTAGTACTAGAGATTTGTGTTAATGAAACAATGTCTGATAAGGAATTAGATGCTAAGGCTGCATTGATTCGTTCATCTTTTGATGCATCTGGAACCCAGTTAAATTCAATATCTACGCCGGTATATTCCTCCAATTTATTTTCGATATCACCGGCCGGAGGTGTTGGTGTATGTAGCATGGCCATCCATGAAACAGAATCTTTTGTGCTTCCTTCCGAATCTTTTCCACTTGCTTCATTTCCTGAATTTCCGCTGCAGCCTGCTAAAACTAGACTAGCTAGAAGTAACCCGCCCAAAGCTTTGCCCCAATTTTTTTTCTTTAACATATTTCTTCGCTCCTTTAGAATGAATTATTATTTCGAACACCTTTGACAGCGCATTCAATTACACTAAAAATGGTACACTTCTATTTAGAATAAGTCGATAATCAATTCTTAACATGATGAAATCGCTTTATTCATTGGTTTATTCCCTGTTCTATGTGCTCAATGATAAGAATTGATTATCCTTTTCCATCCGATTAAAATAACTATTTATTCGCTGTCATTCCCGTGATAGTCAAAAAAGTCAAAGTCAGCAAAACAACCAGCTTTTTTGTCCATATCATGAACAGCAATTCCTACAAAATTTCCGGTAAACCCACCGGCAAGAAATAACAAGTCCTGTACTTCATTAAGAGGCAGCCAATTATTTTTCTGATTTTCCCGATAATAGAATTTTCCGGTCGGACCATTGACGGATACTTTTAAGCAAGTTGTTGCCTCTGTTAATGGTATAGCTGTTTCAGATACATGGCATTCGCCATTTTCACAACGCATGAAACGCAACACTTTCCCCTGATTCTCCTCGTAAGTCACATACGCATATAAATAGTTGGTATCATTTAAATAAAGGAGCAAGCCTGCCATTTGATTGAAAGTTTGCGGCTCGAAATCGACTCGGGTCTTTGCTTCGAAGGCAAAATCTTTTTGTCGAATTGCTAAAATATGGTGGTCAAATAACGATTGTGGCGATTCGCCGGCAGATAGGCGTAAATAACCTGGTCGGCTTTGAAGGTCACACCATGTCTCTTCCGCCAAAATCCGTAAAGTGTTCCACTCTTTTTTTAATTTTCCGCTAAAATTATCAGAAAAATCCGTTTGAATTTTTTGCGTGACGGGTTCTGCTGTTTCGATTGTAGTGGTAAGCTCTGGTGCATTTTTCCCACTGGCTAAACGTAACCAACCCTCTTTTGTCCAAACGACTTCTTGGATTGCTGTCTCTCTGCCAAGAATCGCCGCACCCAGCAGTGGACGGGTAGTCAAGTAAGCCATGTACCATTTTCCTTGGGGCGTTTGGATGATACTGCCGTGTCCAGAACATTGTAACGGTGAATCCGGTTTGTCGCTGGCTGTCAGCATGGGATAGTCAGGATCAACTTCATACGGACCTGTGAGTGTTTTCGAACGACATACTGTAACAGAATGATCTTTCCCGGTTCCGCCTTCTGCTGTAATCAAATAATAATAGTCGCCGTAACGATAAAGATGCGGTGCCTCTGTTTTTGCCAATGGTGTCCCATCAAAAATTTTGTGTACGGGACCAACTAGACAAGCTTTTTTTGCATCGTATTCTTGTAAAACAATCCCCGCTGATTTATTCCCAGTGGTCATTCGATAATCCCAAATTTCATTTAACAGCCATTTTTTCCCGTTATTATCATGAAACAAGGAAGGATCAAATCCGCTGCTGTTTAAATAAATTGGTGTCTGCCAAGGACCATGGATACTGGGTGCGGTAATCAAATAATTATGGCAATCTTTGAAGGGGCGACGGGTACTTTTGACATCCGTATAAATACAATAAAACAGTCCATCGCAATAACTGATCTGCGGTGCCCAAATGCTGCCGTTTTGCGGATTGCCCTGCAACTCCACCTGGTCGGTCAAAATATCTGTTTCATGTTCCCAATTAACCAGATCTTTAGAAGTGTACACTCGAATTCCCGGCAGCCATTCGAAAGATGAAACGGCTAAATAATACGTGTCCTCCACCCGTAAAATATTCGGATCAGGATTGAACCCACGCAGAATGGGGTTCTTGATTGTTGTTTGTACCATTGAGAGTATCCTTTCTGAAAAAACATAATATTGAACTTACAAAGAATAAAAAGGCAAAAGGAAAAGCCAGTAATTGACTCCCAATCAATGCGGCAAGTCCTGCAATGAAATAGCAAATTCCCGCTAATTTCGGGTATTTATTTTTTGTGATGAACAAACTGGCTGCCGCTCCTACGAATAGGACTACGACAATGGTTATGGCAAACCAGGCTCCCAGCGTTTTAAATAATAGAATGCCCTCATCGACAGAAAGATTTTTTACTACCTCACTGAAAACCGGTTGAAAAATTTTTTGATAGCTTTCTGTGGATAACTGGTTCATGACGACGGAAAATCCTCCCAGAAAAAGTGTCACTAACACCATCCCGACGATTCCCAATCCCTTTTCGATTTTACGATTCATCTTGTTTGTCCTCCTTAGATTTGAAGGTAATCCATGCTGCTCTTTTCGGGGAAGCTTCATACCAGCAATTTTCTTCTGCATAACGACTGGTCAGCCGTTGTTCCGGTTTGTTCCAGTCCTCCCACCCCTCTTGCGCTAATTTTTTATCAAAAAAACAATGGGAAAAGCGGGTTGCTGCGTGCGGCCGCCACGGACGACCTAAAAAGTAAGGTTGCTCACCCACTACAACGCAGTTTTCAAAAACAAATCCCGGTTGTCCTTTACAAGTGGAAGCTGCGGTCAAATAATTGGACGTGTCGGAATCCACACGTTTCAGCGATTTTAACAGGCAGTGCATAAACTGTCCGTTGCCACCGCCAAAAATAAAATCAACTGTGCCCTCAATCTCACACTGGATAAACCGCGTCTGTTGCTGCTCATAAATTTTTTCTCGCCATGGACTTTGAAGTGGTCGTCCATGTTTATCGCTTTCCGGCAAGGGGCCTAGACAAAGGGTGTCCTGATGTCCTTGCAGGTGACAATTTTCCACCGTGATTTTCGTGCCTTCAAGATAAAGAGCAACGGCTTGTCCGACACATTCACCGGGACCTGCGGCATTTCGAATCGTCAAATTTTTTAGAAGAATTTCTTCCCCATTTACGAAAAAAGTTGCTGTTTGAAAAGTACCTAACGGCTTATCGTTTGCATCTTTTTGCCTTGCGGAAAGTTTGCCTTCAATGATGACTTCCCCCAAACCGATCACCTGGATTTCTTTCCCATACAGTCGTGGTGTTTCCTGATAAATTCCCGGCAATAGATAAAAAATCGTATGGGAATGTGCTTTTTGAAAAGCTGCTGTGATTGTTGGATAATCACAAAAAGCTGCTGATCCAATATATTTCGTTGTTACAGCCATTTTCGGAAAAAGTGCTTCCATGCTTCTCGCATCTCCTTTGTTTCCTGATGTCCTCCCGTTAACTGCAAGGATTGCCAATTTGGCAGCACGCCATTGGCAGCATAGGCTTCCTTCAACTGGTCATCTAAAAATGCGACTCCTTTTGCCGGACACATGCGATCTTCCCGCCCCACGATGCTTAATCGCGGACGGGGAAGGATCAGCCGTTGAATATCAATCGTTTGAAAGGCCGTTAAAATTCCCGGCAAATAATAATAAAAGCCATGATGATCCAATCCCCGCTGCTCGATCAATGCCACCAAATCAACCTGTCCAGCAAGATCCACGCAACAGGTGATTCGCTGATCAATTGCACTCAACCACCAGCTCATTAATCCCCCCATCGACAGCCCAATCGTGCCGACCCGGGTTTCATCAACTTCCGGTCGTTGCAGCAAATACGTCAAAAACTGTTGGTTATCAAACAGGCGCATGCCCCAGAGTGTGTGACCTTTGACCAGAAATTCCTTGAACCATTCACTTTCTTTTTTTCCTTGTCGCTCACCAAACCCCCACATATCAATGCACCCTACGGCATAACCTTCGTCAATCAAGGTTTCCAAAAAAGAAGTCGGTTGCAGATACGCACTACTGTGAAGCAGCTCGTTTTTTCCCCGTGTAAAATCTCCTCCATGAGAATGGTTGAACAGTACAAGAGGTGCCGCTTTTTTCTGATTAGGATAGGCGAAATAGGCAGGTACGGTCTCTACTGTATTCAACGTCAGTTGCAGTGTTTCTAACGTATACGTTTCAAAAACCTGTTTTTCCAATCGTTGCGCTTTAGGTTCTACCGTCAGCGGTGTTCCCAAAAATGCCACGAGTTTTTCTCTAGTTGTCAACCGTCACGCCTTCTTCATAAACGATTGGTTCGCCGTTTTCACGGCAATGAACAATTTCGATTTCCTGACTGTTTTCGATGTGGAATGCCGGACCTTCACAGCCCTCCATCGTTACTCGGTCAAACAAAATATTTTTGCTGCAACCAAGGTAAAAGCCTTGTTTCGTCATATCCTCAATTCCCGTCATCATCGCCGGACGGCCTGGAATTGCTTGTTGCGCCATAGACAAATGAATGTTGTGGAAAGTAATGTCTTCAATAAATTGTTCAGCCAGTCCATAGATAAATCCAGCGGAAGCGTGAACATTTCTTGCAGTGATATCGGCAAAATGAATTCGACGGAACATGGGTGTTTCTTCCGTGATTGGATACGGATTTTTATCCCATACATATTTTTCTTTGCCTCGAGGACCGCAGAAATAATACAAGTTCAAAATAAAAGGACAGATGACATTGTCCATGACAATATTGCTTACTTGGATATCTTCAACGATTCCCCCACGACCCCGTCGAGATTTTAACCGTATGCCACGATCGGTTTCTTGAAACACACAATTACTGATGGTGACATTGCGGATATCTCCGCTCATTTCACTACCTAAAACCACACCGCCATGACCATGGACCATCGTACAGTTTGTGATAGTGATGTTTTCACAGGAAACCCGTTGTGCCGTATCCTCGGTCCCTGCCTTGATCGCAATACAATCGTCACCGACATCGATGCTGCAATTGCTGATGCGGACATTTTTGCAAGATTCCGGATCGATTCCATCTGTATTCGAGGAATCAGCTGGATTTTTGATGCTGAGGTTGTCAATGGTGATATTTTCCGAAAGAATCGGATTGATCGTCCAGCTTGGTGAATCGATTGCTTGAAAATCCTTCAAGGTAATTCGTTCACAGGAATCAAAACTAATCAGTTTTGGACGAGGATAGCGCAGACTTTCCCGCTCATTTCGAAACACGTGCCACCATTTCTGTCCATTACCATCTAAAGTTCCAAAGCCAGTGACCGCAATATTGCGGGCATTTTCTGCATAAAGACAAGAAGCATATACTTCCTGCTTCACGCCTTCCCATCGAGAAGTTACTACTGGATAATCTGCTTGATCGTCCGAAAATACCAGCACTGCACCGTTCATCAAATGCAGCTCGATATTGTCTTTTAAGAAAAGAGCACCGGTATAAAATCTTCCCGCCGGTACACTGACCCGACCGCCACCTTGTGCGGCAGTGTGATCAATTGCCTGCTGGATTGCTTTTGTGACCAGCGTTCCATCTGTTGTTGCACCAAAATCTGTAATCTTTGTTTGTACCATTTTTCAAGCCTCCAATTATTGATTCAATGGTTCCATAACTACTGTTGCTTGTAAGAATGCCCCATAGCCTTTGAAATCGTTGGTGATGATCGGTTCACTGATGTAATAGACGAAAGAACCATCTCGTTTGTCCTCGCCTCCTAAACCGGCGACTTCACAATTGCGGATCAAATTAATCCAGCCTTCTTCCGTATAAAAAACAAATTCATCCACTAGACCTTGATAACTTTTTTCAACAAAGTCCCGCCAGTTTTCTTCAAGCAAGCCAGCCTTCAATGCTTTTGCTGCTGCATAAACAATCATGCTGGAAGCAGAGGCTTCTAAATAATTGCCGTGTCGTGCTCCTTGATCCAAAACCTGATACCACGTATGGGTTTGTTTGTCCTGTACTTTTTGCAATGCAGTCAAACAATCAATAAACATGGTTTGCAGTTTTGCTTGTTGTTCTCCTTCTAAAAGAGTCATCGTATCTGCTAGCGCCATCATGAACCAACCCATTGAACGTCCCCAGAAATTCGGTGATACACCAGTTTTGGGATCTGCCCAAAATTGTTCTTTCTTTTCATCCCAGGCATGATAAAGCAGCCCGGAGGTTTCATCTAGTGTGTGGCGATAGCACAGCTCAAACTGCTTGATAACATCTTCCATACCTTCTCCATTTTTAAAGGTCAGTAGATATTCTGCGTAAAAAGGGGCTCCCATGTATAAACCATCTAACCACATTTGGTATGGATAGATTTTTTTATGCCAAAATCCTCCCTCTGAGGTACGAGGCATATGTTGCAATTGGTCAAATAAGGTATCCAATGCTTTTTTGTACTTTTCTGCTCCGGTTTCTTGATACAGCAGGAACAATAATTTGCCGTTATTGACGTAATCAATATTCATAGATTCATAGGAATAGTTTTTGATGCTGCCATCTTCCTGGATGAAAAAATCCATGGTCTCTTGAATGTAGTTAAAATACTTTTCCTCTTTAGTTTGCTGATAGGCCGCCTGAATCCCTTTTAAGACAACCCCAAAGTCATAAGACCATTTACCGTGATAGCGTTTGACCTCCGGCAGTGATGGATAGCGTTCCATGGTTGTTTTTAGTGCAACTTCTGATAATTTCACCTTGTTCCCTCCATTAATAAATCTGTGTGCTTTGTTTATATTTCTGTTGGTACTTCCTCTGGTTCCATGAATCCTTCCAAAATCAATTTTCCGGCTATGCCTAAAATAAAGCCTGCTCCACCTACACCAAAAAGAAAAACGACTGCCGGTGCGGTTCTTGCTAAAAGTACATACCCACCAAGAATAACGGTCCAGCTGATGATGGTGTAATGCAAATACCCCAATCCCAACAAAGCTGCTCCCCGCAAAACTTCCCAAATCTTTTTAAAACTTGTCGCTGCCATGACAGTAAAAACATGCGTCAGTGAAAATAAAACCACCACCAGAATCACAACATTTGCCGCCTGCAAGTACCACTGAGTCAATGAAAACAAATTGACCCACAAAATACCGAATACAGCTAAATAGATCCAACTGATTACCACGGATTGACGAAAGCGTTCTTTGTAAAAACGCCAGAAACTTTTTGTTACCGGCAAAGCTTCTTTCAACCGCAACCAGCGGTCATAGTATTTCATCATGGCATAGGTTGCCGGACCAATGCCGAAAAAAAACAATCCCAGTAAAGTAAACACCAGCCACAATAGATTCAAATAGGCAACTTTTAAAATCCCGATTAACACATCGTTCATTTTATTGATTTTTTCGAGGGTCATTTTGTGTCACCTTTCTTAATAAACGCCGTCTTCGCCGACTTTTTTCGCTAATTTATTTGCCATAACTACGAGGAGCAGTCCGACTAAACCTTTAAACAAACCAACTGCTGTGGAATAGCTCAGCTGTCCATTTTGAATACCGGCTGTGTACACATAGGTATCAAAAATTTGTGCTACTTCTCTGTTCATTGAATTCATTAATAGGAACATATGCTCAAATCCAAGCTCCAGCACATCTCCGATTTTTAGAATCAGCAAGGTAACAATTGTTGGTCGGATACAAGGCAATGTGATGTGCCACATTTTCCGTAATTTTCCGGCACCGTCCATTTCAGCTGCTTCATACAATTGTTCATCTACATTTGTGATGGCTGCTAAGTACACGATTGTCCCCCAACCAGCGCCCTTCCACATTTGTTGGAAGATATACATCGGCCGCAACCACGTTTGGCTTGTTAGGAAGGAAATTCGTTCGCCGCCAAGTGCTTCAATTAAGTTGTTGATCACGCCGCCTTCAGTTGTCAGTAACACATAAAAAATCGAAACAACGATTACCCATGACATAAAATGAGGCAAATAGATGATTGTTTGAATGCCTTTTTTCAATTTTTCTTGGCGCAATTCATTCAACATCAATGCCAAAATGATAGGGAAAGGAAAAGAAAATGCGATATTCAAACCAAAGACAGCCAGCGTGTTTTGCATCAGTAAACGGAAAGTGTCTTCCGTGAATAACCGCATAAAATGTTTAACACCGACAAAAGGACTCCCCATGACTCCTAAAAATGGTTGATAATCTTGAAAAGCAATGACAAGTCCGGTCATAGGAATATATTTGAAAATAACAAAATATAACACACCGGGTAGGACCATCGCATACAACCATTTATTGGTTCGTATCTGCGCCCATTTCTTTTTTCGTGCACGAATTTTTTCTTGTTTTTTTGTTTGTTCAATCACAACGGATGTTTCCACAATGATTTCCTCCATTTCTTTCTTTATTGATAGTCCTAGCATACGTTGTGATGGTTCATTACGTATATAATCATCTCATTACAAATGTAACCGCATTCACTCTTTTTCCAAAAGAAACCTTGTTATAACACAGATTTTTCGTGTTTTTTTCTTTCGGCTGAAAACTGACGGTCTTTTCTTCATTTCAGCATCTGTAAAGGTGATTATATACGTCATGAAAGGGGGATGCTAAAGTCAATTTGTAAACGTTTTATTACTTTAAAAAGAATTTGGAGGTTCTTAATATGGAAACAACAATAAAAAAGAAGATTCGCGTTTCAACTAGTGAAAAAATCGTGCAGGGCTTAATTATCGCCTTCCTAGTTATTTTTTCTCTTATGTGTTTACTGCCCTTTTTGAACATCTTGGCTAGTTCTTTCGCAACAGCAGGAGAAATCTCAACTCGTCCTTTCATCCTGATCCCGCGAACCTTTACCTTGGATGCCTATCGCTACATTCTTTCTACACCTACGATTTTTAAAAGTATCGGCGTATCCCTTTTCGTCACAGTGGTGGGGACTTTTGTCAGCATGGTTCTAACTTCATTTATGGCCTATGCACTCTCTCGTAGATACCTGCACGGCAGAAAAATTATCAACTTTATGGTAGTCTTCACGATGCTTTTCAGCGGTGGTATGATTCCGATGTTTATTTTGGTGCAACAATTAGGATTGATTGATTCTCTGTGGTCCTTGATTTTACCGGGAGCAATTAGTGCCTACAACATGATTATCATGCGAAACTTCTTCCAAGGAATTCCAGACAGTTTGGAAGAATCCGCAAAAATGGACGGCTGTACCGACTGGGGCGTGTTCTTCCGAATCATTTTGCCTTTATCTCTGCCATCTATTGCTACTATCTCTTTGTTTTACGCAGTCACTTACTGGAACACCTATCAAGGAGCCATTCTCTACATCACCAGCTCTGACAAATGGCCGATCCAAGTATTGTTGCGACAGATTGTCATCGTCTCTAGCGGAATGAACGCCGATGCTTCCGGCTTTGATGTCGTTCCTCCTGCACAATCCGTAAAAATGGCTGTCATCATGCTGGCTACTTTGCCAATGCTGATCGTTTATCCTTTTGTACAACGCTATTTTGTCAAAGGAGTAATGATCGGTTCCGTCAAAGGATAAATCAATTGAAAAGGTTGTGGTGTCACGCGGGTGACATCACAACCTTTTTTATGCTTTAAACTGTTTGCGATACTCGCCTGGCGTCATACATTCCCGTTTTTTAAAGAAACGGATAAAGTTTTGCGGATTGTTGTATTGGAGTTTCTCGGATAATTCTTTGATGGTGTAATTCGTGTTGATAAGCCAATCCTTAGCAACAGATAGCCGATAATTTTGCAAGTAATCCCCGAAGTTGGACTGCATTTCTTTTTTAAACACACTGCTTAAATAATTGGGATTGTAATGAAGCTGATCGGCAATGATGTCTAAAGATATTTCTTGATCATATTGCTGATGAACGATGTGAACCATTTTTTGCGACAGGGAACGAATCTCCCGGTCTGTCTTATCCTGAATTGTTGACACGATAGGCAAAATCAATGCGTGGTAAATCAATCCTTTGATTTTTTCAGGATTGTCATTATTCAGCACATCTAAGTAAATCCGATGATTATTTTGGAAAACTTCGGCATCTGCGCCTAAAAGCTGTCCTAGTTGAATGATATTGTTTACCAATCGTAACAAGGCCGTCTCAATAGTAATAGGTGTATGATTGGCAGAAAAAATACTGGTAATCACGGTTGAAAATGCCTGATCGATCCCTGTCTGGTCACCGGCCCGCATCGCATCGTTTAGCAGCAATTCTTCGTCCACCGGATATTTCACAACCGAGTTTGCATCCAACTGTGGAGCAATCTCATCATAAAAAATCAATGCCTCTGCTCCCAGATTGATTCGAAAATGCAGTGCCTCCTTCGCATTGTCGACTGCTTGTTTGCTTTCTTCCAATGACGCATAAACCTGTGAAATACCAAAACTGATTTTTATTTTCAGGTAGTCTTTGGCGGCTTTTCGAATCGCCTGACAGTAAGTGATAATCTGACGCTTCCACTGCTCTTCTGAAATTTGTAAAATCGTTGCTTGAGTGTCATTATTCAACACAATGGGCAAAAAGCGCTCGGATGCCGGTAGAATTTCTCCTACGACTTTTTCCAAAGCTAAAAGTAGAATATCTCTTGTGCTTTCTTGTCGTCCACCCAAATCATCGATTTGAATCAGCAACGTGACAAATTCTTTTCCCTCCGAATAACCAAATTGTGCCAAACGTCGAGGAATATCCGCCACCGCCACTTGATTACGAAATAGGTTGAGGATAAATAGAGTTTCCAGCTCGGGTTGTTGGGTCTTGAGTTTGTTGGTCATGCCTTCGTTTTGCACGACAATTTCTTCAATCCCTCCAAGAATCTGATTGATTTCTGCTTTTCGTCCGCCGGGTGTTCGCGGGACTTCCAAACGATCCCGAATTTCCCGCAAAGGTCGAGCTGCTTGGTTAGCTACCAGATAGGAAACAAACACCAGCAAAATGAGAACCACAAAAGTAATTGCAACTAAACCAATCACCAGATTTCTAATTGCGCCTGTCACCTGCTGATGGGTCAGTCGGGAAACATAGACCCACTGGTTGTAATCAGATTTGCTGTACAGGTAAATATCTCCGGCTTCATCACTAAAAGTTCCATTTTTATCCGTTGTCTGATTAAGAATCTGCTGCTGTTTTTTCGACAGACTTTCTTTATTGGCAAATAACTGCTGCCCATCATACGTGTAAATATCAAGCAGCTGTTCCTGTGAGCCTGTCAGTAATTGATTGATGGTCGTTTTAGGAATTGTCACTCGTCCCACCGCAGAACGGCTGGTTTTAAAAATCGGCAAAGAAATAAACATCTGAATACTTTTTTTCTTCGGCTGCCAAAAAAGATAGGAAGAACTGTCCCGCGTCATTTGATCGATTTCATTTTTTTCTTCCTCCGTCAAAAATGCCAGCGAGCCATTGGCGATCCGCCAAGATTGTTCAAGACTGATCAATTCATAGGAGGCGTTTTCAATTCCCATCACACTAATATAGGCAAGCTGAGAAGTGACTTCACGAACATCTGTGTAGCTGCGGTAAGTGAGGGGTTTGGCGATAATTTTTTGAAAATTGCTGGTGGTACTATATGTAGAGAAAGAATATTCAACGGTTTTTACCTTTTGTTCTATGTTGTTTTTGATTTGCTGAAGGTTACTGGCTCGATCTTCAATTAAATTTTCTTGAATTGTCTGGTAGGTTTTCTGGTAGGTGTAAATACTGAAGCTGATGATCATCAACATTCCTACAAGAAAAACCGGGATAAAAATACTATAAAAAAAACCGGAATGATTAAATCTTTGCCTTATTTTCATCGACAGACTCCTTTACTTTTTACTGGGAATTAAATAATCATTTTCTCATCTCATTCATTCTATCATATTGAAACAATATCACAAGGTCTTTTTTATATAATCATTTTAACGTGTGCATCATTGTTGTATTGACATTTTACTCATTTCACTATATGCTATTTTTGTACAGAGAGGAGCGTCACAAAATGGTTACTATCAAAGATATCGCAAAAATTGCCGGCGTTTCTCACACGACCGTTTCACGAGCATTAAATAACAGTTCGTTGATTCGTCCCGAAACGAAAGAAAAAATACATAAAATCGCAGAGGAATTAAATTATGTGCCCAACGTCAATGCAAAAAGTTTGGTGACGCAGCGTTCCTTTATGATTGGGCTGTTTTTTTCCTCTCTGGAACATGGAACCAGTGATAGTTTTTTAGTAGAAGTTATTAAAGGCATCAATTCCGTTTTGCCGGATCAATACAATCTTTCCGTCAAAGGGATCGATACCCTTAAAAATTTTGATTTTCTTTCACTGCAACGTTTTGACGGGGTCATCGTTATGAGCCAAACTGATCAAGATGATCAATTTATTACGGCACTGCAAACAGCCGCAATTCCGTTTGTCATTTTGAACCGTCAGGCAGACCCGAAAGATTTTGTTAGTGTCACCAGCAACGATCGCCAAGGAGTCCTCCAAGGAATGGAGTATGCCATTGCTCGAGGAATTCGTGAAATTGGTTTTATCGAAGGCAAAAAAGGCTTTCGTTCCACCATTGAACGAAAAAAAGGCTATCTTGATAGTTTAGCGGCACACATGATTCCGTTTCGTCCAGAATGGGTTGCAGTCGGTGATTACAGTATCGAAAGCGGACGCATCGCCTGCGAAAAGCTGCTGCAGCTTTCTCAAGTACCAAAATTAATTTTTTGCTCCAATGATGATATGGCCATCGGGGCTCTAAAAGCTTGCCATGCCCATGGATTACATGTACCGGAGGATATTTCCTTGATGGGATTTGATGGGATTCCTTTTACCCACTACACCTCTCCGGCACTGACAACCATTCGCAAACCAGTGATGAAAATCAGTCAGGCGGGCACTCAAGCGTTGTTGCATTTGATCCAAAAAGAAGTCGTTCAAGAAAAACAAATTTTGATTGACACCTCATTAGAAATACGTGATTCCGTTATTTAGCCCCTTCGAACTTGGAAGGGGAAAAAATATAAATTTGATGTTAACGTGTGCAGACAGGAGGAACTTATGAAACAATTAAACAAGCAGTATCAAGAATTTACTTTTTATCCAGAAAAGGTCATTCAATTTGGTGAAGGCAACTTTATGCGGGGCTTTTTTGATTGGCAATTGCAGCAAATGAACAAAGCCGGACACTTCAACGGGAGTGCCGTTGTGGTTCAGCCTATCAATCAGGGATTAGGTACTCTGCTGGAAAAACAAGACAATTTGTATACGGTCATTTTGGAAGGGCTTTTAGAAGGAGAAATTGTTAATACATCTGAGATTATTACCACCGTTAATCGGGTCATCAATCCTTACCAAGAATGGCAAGCTTATTTAGATCTTGCGGAAAATGATGCATTGGAATTTATCGTTTCTAATACAACTGAAGCGGGAATTGCTTTTGACGAAACCGATCAGTTGACGGATCAGCCGCCAAAAAGTTTCCCGGCAAAATTAACTGCCCTGCTTTTCCGCCGCTACCAGTTAGGAAAAAAAGGGTTTACGATTATTCCTTGCGAGTTGATCAACCGTAACGGAGAAAAATTACGACAAATCATTCAACAATATATCGCTTTGTGGGAGTTGGAAAAAGATTTTTCTGAATGGTTGGAAAATGAAAATACTTTTTGCTGCAGCTTAGTGGATCGAATCGTTCCCGGTTATCCTCGTGATCGAGCGGCAGAATTAAATGCACAGCATGGCTACGAAGACCAGCTGATGGTCAAAGCAGAACCCTTTTTGTTATGGGTAATCGAAGGTCCTGCCTCCTTAAAGGAATCCCTGCCATTAGCTAAGGCGGGCTTAAATGTTGTCGTTACGGAAGACATGACGCCTTATCGGGAAAGAAAAGTCCATTTGCTGAACGGTCCTCACACTGCAATGGTGCCTCTTGGGTT
Source organism: Enterococcus sp. JM9B (assembly GCF_009933265.1). Classification (NCBI taxonomy): domain Bacteria; kingdom Bacillati; phylum Bacillota; class Bacilli; order Lactobacillales; family Enterococcaceae; genus Enterococcus; species Enterococcus sp. JM9B. The sequence goes on from NZ_MAEK01000038.1 coordinate 46,813, forward strand.
ATTGGCAGGTTTGGAAACCGTTGAAGAAGTGATGCAGGATGCTGATTTCTCCGTTTTTATCGATCAGCTTTTTGACACACAACTGATTCCAATGTTGGATTTACCTAAAGAAGAATTGGAAGTTTATGCAGCACAAATCAAAGAACGCTTTAAAAATCCTTTTGTCCGTCATGAACTGACTTCAATTGCGTTAAACAGCGTTTCAAAATTTACTGCACGACTGTTGCCAATCCTGCTTCGTTACCAAAAACAAACACAAACCTTGCCAACTGGAATCGTGGCGGCTTTAAGCGCCCTGTTCGTTTGCTACCGAGGAGATGGTCCAAAGCCTCAAGACGATGCCCATGTTTTAGCATTGTTTAAACAGGCCTTTAGTGAAGCCTCCGATCCAGTCGAATTTTTATTGCAGCAATCTGATTTATGGCAGCAGGATTTAAGCCAAGTTCCTGCATTGTCTGAAACGATTCGTCAAATGATGACCGTCATTGATACTTCCGGCAGTCGAGTTTTAGTTCAGGAATTAAATAAAAATGTAGGAGAAAACGTATGGAAACAACCTCAGTTTCAACATTAACCCAAAAAGCCGATCTGCTAAAACTGCATGATCGGGACAATGTGGCCGTTGCTTTACATCCCATCGAAAAAGGCAGCGAAATGACCATCAATCAACAGACTCTCATTGCCAACCAAGATATCCCTCAAGGGCATAAAATCGCACTAAATGTCATCCAGCCCAATGAAAATATCGTAAAGTACGGCTACCCAATCGGGCACGCCACGGAATTAATCCAACAAGGCGATTGGTTGCATACTCACAATGTTAAAACCAATCTTTCCGGTGAGCTGGACTATTACTATGAACCAGATTTGCATCCAACTACCTATCCCAAAAAAAATTTAACCTTTAAAGGGTATCGGCGGGCAAATGGAAAAGTTGGTATTCGTAATGATTTGCTGATTGTTCCCACTGTTGGCTGTATCAATGGCATGGCAGAATTGATTTTGCAGGAATTCAAACGGCGGCATTCGGATTTTGGTCCATTTGATAATCTGACAATTTTAAAACACCCCTATGGCTGTTCCCAACTTGGACAGGACCATCAAAATACCCGGACTGTTTTGATTGATGCCGTGAAGCACCCTAACGCCGGCGCTGTTTTAGTGTTTGGTTTGGGCTGTGAAAACAATACGATTCCTGAATTTAAGAAAAAATTAGGCGCTTTTGATCCTGCCCGTGTAAAATTTTTAGTCGCCCAAGAAGTCGAAGATGAAATTGAAGCCGGTGTGGTGTTATTAGAAGAATTATTACTGGCTTGCAGTGACGATCACCGAGAAGAAATTTCTTTAAGTGAATTGAATGTCGGCTTAAAATGCGGCGGTTCTGACGGCTTCTCTGGAATCACCGCCAATCCGTTGCTGGGAGCTTTTTCTGATTTTCTAGTGACACAAGGCGGCAGTACCGTCTTGACGGAAGTACCGGAAATGTTTGGTGCTGAGCAAGTCTTAATGGCTCGAGCAGAAAACCAAGAAGTTTTTGATCAGATTGTTCATTTGATTAACGACTTTAAGAGCTATTTTCTTTCTTATGGCGAACCTGTTTACGAAAATCCGTCACCAGGAAACAAAGCTGGGGGAATCACGACATTGGAAGATAAATCGCTGGGCTGTACGCAAAAATCCGGTACTTCCGCTGTTGTGGATGTTCTGCATTATGGCGACAAAATTAAAAAAAGCGGCTTAAGTTTATTGGAAGGTCCCGGCAATGATTTGGTTGCGGCTTCCGCTTTGGCTTCTGCCGACTGTCATCTTGTTTTGTTTACCACGGGTCGGGGCACTCCTTTTGGTGCCTATGTCCCAACGATGAAAATCGCCACCAACACCGATATTTATCAACGTAAAACCCATTGGATGGACTTCAATGCTGGTCAGCTTTTGGAAAAACCGATGACTGAAGTTTTAGATGACTTTATCGCAAAAATCATTGCGGTAGCCAGTGGCGAAACTACCCGAAACGAAGAGAATGATGTCCGGGAAGTCGCAATTTTCAAAAACGGCGTTACCTTATAATCACCAACTGGCTTCCCCCAGTCCTACATTTTCACAGACAAAAAAATAGTCCGACTATTTTTATCAGAAAGAAGGAAAAAACATGTTTTTAGCAGATGATTTTTTATTAAGTACCGATTGGGCAAAGAAATTGTTTCACGATCACGCAAAAAAAATGCCGATCATTGATTACCATTGCCATTTAGAACCAAAAGAAATTTATGAAAACCAAAATTTCAAAAATCTGACAGAAGCCTGGCTTGGTGGCGATCACTACAAATGGCGGCTCATGCGGGCTTGCGGCGTCAGCGAACACTTAATCACCGGTAACGCCACCGATTACGAAAAATTCATGGCGTGGTGTCAAACCGTGCCAAAAATTATCGGCAATCCTCTGTACAGTTGGACCCACTTGGAGCTGAAACGCTTTTTTGGAATCGATTTGCTGGTCAATGAAAAAAATGCCCCGGAAATTTGGGAAAAGGCCAATGAACAACTGGCATCCCCTGCCTTTCGACGTCGCAACATCATCGCCAACAGTCAGGTAAAAATCGTTTGTACCACAGATGATCCCGTTGACGATCTAGTTTTTCATAAAAAGCTGGCTGAAGAAGAAAATCGTTTCACGGTTTTACCGACCTTCCGACCAGATAAAGCCTTAAATATCACCAAACCAGATTTTGCTGAGTATATTCAACGATTAGCCGATGTTTGTGCTGCCGAAATCACAACCTTTAGTGAACTAATCACTTGCTTAATTAAACGAATCGATTATTTTCACGAATTTGGCTGTCGGTTGTCGGATCATGCGTTGGACGTGCTGACTTATCAGCAGGCAGATGAAGACACGTTGACAAAAATTTTGCAAAAAGCTTTGAGACACAAACAATTAACGCCGGAAGAAGAAGCTTGTTATCGGACAGAAACGCTGGTTCGTCTATTCCAAGCCTACCATCAACATGGTTGGACCATGCAACTACATATTCATGCGTACCGTAATTGCAATACAGCGATGCTTGCCCAATTAGGGCCGGATACCGGTTATGATGGCATCAACGATCTTTCCCTAACCATTCCGTTGCAAAAATTATTGGACCGTGCGGAACAGACAGATCAATTGCCACAAACGATTTTGTATTCCTTAAATCCAAATGATTACCCTGTACTGGTGGCATTAATGGGCTGCTTCCAAAAAGAAACTGCCGGCAAACTGCAGCTGGGCTCCGGCTGGTGGTACAATGACACCAGAGCTGGTATGCGGGACCAATTGACCCAATTTGCTGATGGCAGTGCGCTACAAAACTTTGTAGGTATGCTGACAGACTCCCGTAGTTTTCTTTCCTATACCCGTCATGAATATTTCCGTCGGGTCCTTTGTGAATTTATCGGTGAAATCGTCACTCGTGGTGAAGCACCGGAAGATGAAGAACTTTTAGGAAACTTAGTGGAAGCCATCAGTTACCACAACGCTGCCAACTACTTTCATTTTTAATCGAAGAAGGCGAAGCAATGAAATTGTTTATTGACCACTTAGAAAAAGACCCAAGCTTTCAAAAGCCCAAAGAAACCAGTTTGCATTTGTGCTACCACGACGAAGAAAAACGCAACTGTCTGTTGATTTTCCCCGGTGGTGGTTACGAGCATCTTGCAATCAAAAAAGAAGGCACCACCATTAGTAAATGGGGACAAACGCAGGAATGGCATACCGCAATCTTGACCTATCAGCTTGATCCTTTCATTCCCAGCCACGTAGTAGAGGAAGTGGCTGATGTGATGGCACAATTACGTACTGATCCAAAAATCGACAAGATTGTCGCCGTTGGCTTTTCTGCCGGCGGCCATCTTGCTGGTCTCATAGGAATGATTGGAGAGAAAAAACCTGATGGACTGCTTTTGGCCTATCCGGTTACCTTTGTCAACGGCTCTTTTGCCCACGAAGGAAGTGCCCGGCAATTTTATGGTGATCCTCTGATGAAAAAAGATTACTCCTTGAATCAGTTAGTTACCTCAAAGACGCCCCCTTGCTTTATTTGGCACACGGTCACCGACCAAGCCGTTCCAGTAGAAAACAGTTTGTCTCTTGCCACTGCGTTAAGCAACCACAACATTTCTTACGAGCTGCATTTATTTCCAACCGGTCCCCATGGATTAGGGATGGATGATCCTACCCACCCTTCCTATCAATGGGTACATCTAGCCGAAACATGGCTGCGACAATTCTAGTCTTTTCTTAAAACATTTTCTAGGGAGGAACCCATGACTCAAATTTTTATTGCTGGTGATTCCACCGCAGCACAAAAAATCCCCGAAAAGCGACCGGAAACCGGTTGGGGAGAAAAACTGGGCGATTTTTTCACCTCTGAAATAACTATCAAAAACCATGCCCAAAACGGACGGAGTACCAAATCATTTCTTGCTGAAGGACGCTTGAAAACCATTGAAAAAGAAATTCAGACAGGTGACTATCTCTTGATTCAATTTGGACATAATGATCAAAAAGAGGATCCCACTCGAGGAACGAACCCTTTCGATACGTATCAGAAAAATTTACAGCTTTTTGCCGATGTTACCCGAAAAAAACGGGCAACACCGATTTTTTTGACTTCGATTACCCGCCGAATGTATCTGCCAAATGGCACACTTGATCCACTGACACTTGGTGATTACCCGGAAGCCATGAAACAACTAGCGCTGGAACAAAGAATTTTATTGTTGGATCTTTTTACTAAATCTCAAGAAAGTCTCCGGCAAAAAAAACAAGATGAAACAAAGAAACTTTATCTTCACGGTACACCTGGTGAATTTTCGACTTATCCAGAAGGTGTTCAGGACAATACCCATTTAAACGAAGCCGGAGCAGAATGGATTGCTCAGTTGGTGGTCGATGAGTTACAAAAAACGGATTGTCCCTTAAAAGAAAGTCTAAAAAGGAGAAGCCATGTCTACATTTAATCTGGGGATTCGTGCCCATGATCTTGTTGCATCAACCCCTGCGGAACTGGTCACTAAATTAAAAACGTATCAACTAAAAAATATCCACTTTGCCCCAAAGAAATCCTTTCCCAATTTAGTGCCTGATTTATCCAAACTTACCGAAGAAACTGCCCGCTTTTTAGGAGATACCTTTGCACAAGAAGAAGTCAAACTTTCCGTTTTAGGCTGTTACGTCAATATTTCTTCCCGTGATAAAAAAATTCGGCAACAGGCAGTTGACCAATTCAAGCACCACCTGCAATTGGCAGCAGCCTTTCATGCACCTTTGGTTGGGACAGAAACCGGTAGTGTCACACAAGGCTATACTGTAGAAAATTTTACCGAAGAAGCCTACGTTGCTGCTCGAGAATCTGTGATTGAAATGGTCAAAACGGCAGAAAATCTCCAAGTGATGGTGGGAATCGAAGCCGGACTAAACCATCCATTATACACCAGTCAATTAGCAAAACGCTTAGTGGAGGAAGTGCAATCTCCCAACCTGCGAATCATTTTCGATCCGGCTAATTTGATGCGTCCAGATAATTACTTGCAACAGGAACGGGTGATTGCCGAGGCATTGGAAGATTTACAGGATGTCATCGAAGTTGTCCACTTAAAAGATTTTCAAGCCATAGACAATAAAATCAAGATTGTACCAGTGGGAACCGGGCGCATGGATTATACAGAAGTCCTGCGGTTTTTAAAACATCAGCGTCCTGCTATGTTTGCCAGTTTGGAAGCAACCACAGAAGATCATCTCCCCTATGCGCTGGAAATACTGCGACGACACTATGATGTTTTATAAGAGGGCTTTCGTCTGATGAATCCTGTTCAAAAAAGTTTCGAAAATAATACTGCTGATCCTTTTAAAACACTCCTTTACCTTTATAAAGGAAACTATCCTAAATTAGCGCTGTCCGGCGGATTGTTTCTAATCAAACACATTCCAGCTTGGGTGATGCCTCTTGCCATCGCCAATGTAATCAATGCCGCAATTGCTCCAGACGGCAAGTTGCAAACCATCTACATCAATGCCTTGGTAATGCTTTTTTTAGTCGGGCAAAATATTTTTTCGAATTATTTTCATATCAAATTTCAAAGCCTCTCCATTCGGCAAGTGGAGGCAAATTTGCGGGCAGCCTTGATCGAAAAATTGCAGGAATTGTCGATTATTTACCAAAAGGAGCTCCAATCCGGTCAGCTGCAGTCAAAAATCATGCGGGATGTCGAAGCGGTCCAAACCCTCTCCTCCCAAATTTTTTCCAGTAGTCTGAATATCTTGATCAATTTAGTGGTGGCATTGGCGATTACTTTGTACAAAAGCCCCATCGTTTTTCTCTTCTTTTTATTGACCGTACCGATTGCAGCATTAATTATTGTTTTTTTTCGTAAGCGAATTAAAAAACAAAATAGTGACTTTCGACAGGAAATGGAACACACCTCTGCTAAAGTAGTCGAAGCCATCGAATTAGCGCCAATCGTGCGGGCACACGCCTTAGAGACTACTGAAATGCAACGCTTGGGAAATCATTTTCAAGCAATTTATCAAAAAGGATTCTCTCTGGATATTTTGCAATCGACATTTGGTTCTGTCAGTTGGGCAAGTTTTCAGGCCTTCCAACTGCTCTGTTTGGTTTTTACCGGCTCAATGGCGCTGCAAGGCAGAATTCCGGCAGGAGATGTCGTATTGTATCAAACCTATTTCACAACAGTCGTCAATTCCGTCTCCAGCTTGATTACTTTGATTCCCACCATTTCAAAGGGAATGGAATCGGTTCGTTCAATTGGGGAAATTTTGACTTCAGGTGAAATCGAAACTTACCGCGGCAAACAAAAAGTTGCGAGGGTTTCTGGTGCCTTTACCTTTCAGCAAGTCGGTTATTCCTATCCGCTTTCCCCTCAGCCAGTTTTAGAACAGTTGAGCTTTACCGTAAAGGCGGGTGAGACGATTGCCTTAGTCGGTGAATCTGGTTCCGGAAAATCAACGATTTTAAGTTTATTGATTGGTTTTATTCAACCTTCCGAAGGGCGATTACTTTTAGATGGACAGGAAATGAACAAATTAGACCTGCGTTCTTATCGGCGCTTCATTGCCGTCGTTTTGCAAAATACGATTTTATTTTCAGGAACCATCCAAGAAAATCTGACCTACGGGTTAAAAAATATCTCCCCAAAACAAATTGAAACCGCCTTAAAAACTGCAAATTTATGGGAAGTAGTTTTACAACTCCCCCATGGCTTGCATACACAGATTGGGGAGCACGGTGACAAACTTTCTGGTGGACAGCGGCAACGTTTGGCAATTGCCCGCGCATTGCTTCGTTCTCCTCAAATTATTTTCATGGACGAAGCAACTTCTGCTTTGGACAATCTTTCGGAAAAGAAAATCCAAACAGCCTTAAACAAATTAACTAAAGGTAAAACGACGTTTATTGCTGCCCATCGCCTGTCAACGATTCGTGACGCCGACAAAATTGCAGTCATCAAAAACGGTAGCTGTCATGAATTTGGCACCTTTGAAGAATTAATGGCACAAAAAGGACTGTTTTATCAGCAATTTCAATCTCAAATTAACTAAAAAAGCAGTTGTTCCCATCAATCGGTAGGAACAACTGCTTTTTTAGTCTATTTCTTCTCCATAGCGGCTTTTAAAGCAGCGGCTAAAGGACTTTCTTCCGGCTCTGCCTGTTGGTTGATTTTTTTCAATAGGCGACGTTCTTCTTGCTTGCTGACTTTTTTGTTGCGCTCTTTTTTATCAGGAATTTTTTCCGTGATAGAGCAGAATTTGCATTTAAAGAAAGAACCGTTTTTCCCCTCAATGATTTCCATTTTTTTATGGCATTGCGGGCAACGATGATTGGATAGCTTAGGCTCTTTGCGGCGGCGATAGCTGCATTCACTATTGGAACACACATAAATCTTGCCGTCTCGGGTATTTTTTTCTTTCAAAAAGGAACCACATTCCGGACATTTCTTTTGAGTCAAAGAAAAATCCTGGTAGGTGCTGTCACTTTGTTTGATTTCTTTCACTAATTGTTGGGTATCTTTTTCAATTTGCTGCAAAAATTTCTGACTGGAATAACTGCCTTTGGCGATCAATTCCAGTTCCTTTTCCCATTTTGCCGTCAATTCCGGCGTGACCAGAGAAGGATTGACTAAAGATAGGAGTTGTTTGCCTTTTGGCGAGACTGTCAGATTGCTGTTGTTTCGTTCCATCAATTCCGATTTGATTAATTTTTCAATGATTTCCGCCCGTGTAGCCGGCGTGCCAAGATTGAATTTTTCCATTTTTGCTAAAAGCGTACCTTCATTCAATGGTTTTGGCGGTGAAGTCAATTCTTTTTTGATGGCAAAATTCGGTTTGATTCGCTGCCCTTCCTGCCAATCCACCGAGTGTTCTTTGACGGTTTCTATCTTCCATCCGGCTTCGATCACAGTGTTATTGGTAAAAAGAAAGTTTTCTTTTCCAAAAGATACCGTTACTTTTTGTTGTTTCCGTTTATGATTTGCCGCAAACAGCATCAAAAAGCGCTGTACAATCATCGTGTAGATACGTTGTTCATCGGTTGATAATTTTTCATAGCGGGGGCGCTGCTCGGTAGGCAACAACGCATGGTGATCTGAAACTTTGCTGTTGTTGAACACTTTTTGCTGAACGACCCGTGGATTTTTAAGGTATTGTTTGACTTCCGGCGCAAAATCACTAACCGCCTGCAAACGTTCCTGCATCGTATCTTTCATGTCTTCTGTCAAATACTTGCTGTCTGTTCGTGGATAGGTCACGATTTTATGGATTTCATACAAACTTTGGACCAGTGACAAGGTTTTTTTCGCAGAATAGCCGTAACGAGAATTAGCTTCTCGTTGAATCTCTGTCAAGTCATACGGCAATGGTGCAGCTTCCGTTTTGACTTTCTCTTCCACCGTTTCTACATGACCATTTTGTTGACTCATTTGATTTCCCAATTGTTGTGCAGTTTCCCGTTCTTTTAATTGGTAGGGATTTTTTTGCACCATGCGCGCCGTTTCATCCCCTACCGCTAATTCGATAACATAATAGGTTTGTGGACGAAAGGATTCGATTTGTTTTTCTTGCTCCCGCACCAATGCCAAGGTCGGTGTCTGCACCCGACCGGCACTTAAATTGTCTTGATATTTCACTGTCAACGCCCGCGTCACATTCAAGCCTACGAGCCAATCTGCCTTGGCACGGGCAATTGCTGACTGGTACAATGTATCGTAGTTTTTTGCCGGAGCAAGCTTGCGAAAGCCTTCCTTGATGGCTTTGTCGGTTTGCGAAGAAATCCATAACCGCTTGACCGGTTTATCAAAACGCACCCACTCTAAAATCCAACGAGCAACCAATTCCCCTTCCCGTCCAGCATCGGTGGCGATTACAGCTTCACTAACATCTTTTCGCTGTGCCAATTGTTTGATGGCTTTTAACTGATGCCCGGTTTTTGGTAATGGTTTGATACCCAACTGTTTAGGAATCATCGGCAATGTTTCCATTTGCCAAGTTTGCCAGTCTTTGTTTAAATCTTCCGGCATTTTTAAACCTAATAAATGACCAAGGGCCCAAGTCACAATAACATTGGGTCCCTCATAATAGTTTTTGTATTTTTGATTAGCGCCCAATACCTTGCTTAGGTCTTTGGCAACGCTTGGCTTTTCCGCTAGAATTAATTGTTTCATAAAATTCCTTTCCGCTTTCCTTTGCTACTGGTTGATAATCCTTTAAAAGAGCCAAGCCGGTATACTGTTGCAAATAATCATCGCATTCTTCACACCAGCGTTCGTCTCCTTCATTCCAAAAAGCAAAGAGATAATTTTGTTTGCCATTTACTTGGCTGAATTGATCCTTTTGGAGATACCATTCATGCTCAAAAAAAGCCTGGGCTTCTTCAAAGGTCGCAAAAGATGCTTCTCTGACAATATCCTTGCGCCAATCCTCGAAAAACCACCATGGTTCATTGTCTCCATACATCATGATTACTTGATACATTTCATCGCTCCCCGTTTGTTTTACGAGTTCATCTTACTCACTAACATTTCTATAAGCAAGAAATGTGCCTTACTTACAAAAATTCCTTGCGATTCTCTTAATTTTTTCCTACAAAGAATAGTTTACCATAATTTTGAGACTTGCCGGAAAGAAAATTCTGATTTATGCTATAAAGGCAGAAATTTAAGAAAGAAGGCTTTTTTTTGATCAACAAAATTAAATACCAGTTGTATCGTCCGCGGGCTGTTTGGGAAAAAAATCTGCAGGTTTTGTGGTTTGGTACATTTATGGCAGGAATCGGCTTTAGTCTTGTCATGCCCTTCATGTCGCTGTACATAGATACTTTAGGTCATTTTTCCAATCAGGAATTAAATTTTTGGAGCGGCATCACTTTTTCTTCCACGTTTTTAGTCACCACAATCATCTCTCCTTGGTGGGGCAAATTAGCCGATCAAAAAGGACGTAAGTTGATGCTGCTACGGGCATCTTTAGGAATGGCTGTGGTAATCGGTTTAATGGGCTTTGTTACTTCAGTATATCAATTGGTTGCGTTGCGTTTTTTGCAAGGAATTTTTCTGGCTACATCAGCAATGCCACTGCTTTGGTTGCCACCGGGACACCACGAGAAAAAAGCGGGCAAGTGCTGGGAACGTTGGCAACCGGCTCCGTTACTGGAACATTGCTGGGTCCTCTTTTAGGAGGAATCACTGCTTCGGCATTCGGGTATCGTCCAACTTTTTTCATCACATCGAGCATTTTATTCATTGTTTTTCTGCTCAGTTTGTTTATGGTTCATGAAGAATTTACCCCGGTAGAAAAAAAGGACATGCAACCGGCAAAAGCAATTTTAAAAAATCTCAAGTACCCCCATGTCATTATCGGTATGTTTATCACTACAATGATTATTCAAGCTTCAAATAATTCCATCAGTCCGATTATCAGTTTATACATTCGACAATTACTCCACGGACACGGAAACGTCACCTTAATCAGCGGAGTGATCGCATCAATTCCCGGTATTGCTACGTTGATTGCGGCTCCACGCTTCGGGCGATTAGGAGATCGAATCGGCAGTGAGCGTATCTTGGCAATCGGATTATTGATGGCGATGGTGGTCTATCTGCCAATGGCGATTGTTACGAACGTTTGGCAATTGGCGGGGTTGCGCTTTTTGATTGGCATTTCTGATGCCTGCTTGCTGCCGGCCGTCCAGTCCTTAATTACTAAATATTCTCCTCACCAAGCTGCCGGTCGAATTTTCAGCTACAATCAATCCTTTCAAGCTACCGGAAATGTCGTTGGTCCCCTGATTGGTTCCTCCGTTTCCAGTATGCTGGGCTATCGTGGGGTTTTCGTTTCCACTTCCTTATTGGTGTTAGCCAACTTTTTATTGGTTCGACACAATACTGCGGAAATCAAAAAAGAGACTGGTGCTGTTTCATCTACCGAAGCAGAAGACGATTTATCAGAAGACAAAAGAGAAATGATTGAGCATCACTAAAAAAAACGTTCCAGAATTTAAGATTCTGGAACGTTTTTCTACTTACACATATTGCAATACTTTTTCTGCTTGGTAGGCGTGATCAATCAACCCGCCGCCTAAACATTCCATGCCATCGTAAAATACAACAGCTTGTCCCGGAGTAATTGCTCGTACAGGTTCGTCGAAAATCACTTCCGCCCGATCGCCTTTAAGTAAACGAACAGTCACAGGAACATCTTGTTGACGGTAACGGAATTTAGCCGTGCACTTAAATTCTGTTTCCTTTGCTCCGTTAGTAGTGAAATGAATTTCGCTGGCATCCAAACGATCCGCGTACAATGCTGGATGATGGAAACCTTGACCCACATACAAAGTATTCGTCGCCAAATCTTTTCCTACCACAAACCAAGGTTCGTGGGAGGCACCGCCACCACCGATTCCAAGGCCTTGACGTTGTCCGATGGTATAATACATCAACCCATCGTGATCGCCTTTTTCTTCCCCATCAAGGGTAATCATCTTGCCTTTTTTAGCAGGCAGGTAGTTGCTTAAAAATTGTTTGAAATTCTTTTCACCGATGAAACAAACGCCTGTAGAATCTTTTTTCTTTGCGGTTGCTAAACCCGCCCGTTCCGCAATTGCTCGAACTTCTGATTTTTCCATTCCTCCAAGAGGAAACATGGTTTTACTTAATTGTTCTTGAGACAATTGACTTAAAAAATAGGTTTGATCTTTGTTTTGATCCACGCCACGGAGCATATGCACCACGCCGTTTTCATCTGTTTCGACTTGTGCATAGTGACCTGTCGCAACATAATCTGCACCTAATTCCAACGCATAGTCCAAAAAGGCTTTGAATTTGATTTCTTTGTTGCACATTACGTCTGGATTTGGGGTTCTACCGGCACGATATTCTGCTAGAAAATACTCAAATACCCGATCCCAATATTCTTTTTCGAAATTCACCGAGTAATAAGGAATTCCGATTTGTGCCGCAACTTTGGCTACATCTTTGTAGTCTTCCGTTGCCGTACACACACCATTTTCATCCGTGTCGTCCCAATTTTTCATAAAAATTCCTACGACATCGTACCCTTGCTCTTTCAGCAAAAGGGCCGTTACCGACGAGTCTACCCCGCCGCTCATGCCGACAACCACACGTGTTTGGCTGTTTGCCATGTTCTCACCATCATTTCAATCTAGATTCCGAAAACTCTACGATTTGAAGGTCGCAACTTTTCAGTATCTGCCATTATACAACAGAACGGTGAGAAATTCACTTGTTGAAGATTTTCTTTGGATATTTTTAGAAAGCAGGAAGCATTTCTCAGCGTAATTTCGCCAACTCTGCTGCTTTTTCCGCAGCAATCTGATCGATTTGATTCTCAGAAATCGGTGTTCCAAAAGGCATTTTTTCCGGTAAAAAATCCAGCTCCGGTGCATCTACGCCAACATTTATATTTTCTGGAATCGGCACACTGTAATGATGGATATGGCCATGAAGATTGCGAATATTTTTGGTGGTTCCCAACAACATCGGGTAATGGGTCAAATAATATTGGTGGTGATTGAACTTCAATAATACACCCACATCTTCAAAGGCAAATTTATTTTCACCTGTACTTGTTTTCGGATCATTTTCAGCCAAATACTTAAAAAAATCCCGTGTATCATGATTTCCTTTGATAAAAACGATTTTTCCCCGCAACTGGCTGAGGATTGATAAAATTTCTGGAAAACCCGCCTCATAGTTTGGATGCATGGCGACATCGCCAAGATGATAGACTGTATCTTTATCCTCCACCACCAAATTCCAATTGTGAATCATCGTTTCGTGCATTTTTTCCGTTGTTTTAAACAAACGGGGAGCAAAATCGTTTTTTCCTAAAAGCGAGTCGTGAAAATAATGGGTATCACCGGTAAAAAATTTCATCGCTTTTTCCTCCTATAACACAGCAAGAGGCTGTTTTGTCGTAGGTTTTGGAAAGGCAGCATCTATTTTTTGCCATTCCGCTTCTGTCAGCTCCAATTCTGCTGCCTGCAAATTATCCAATACATGTTCCTTATTGGAAGATTGTGGAATAGCAATCGTTTGGTTGTCTCGCAAGGTCCAGGCAAGTAACAGTTGGAAAACAGAGCATTGATGTGCCTGCGCAATTTCCAGGAGAACCGGATTTTTTTGGAAATCATTCCCCAAACTGTCTCCTTGAGCGATTGGAGAATAAGCAATCAACGGTAGCTTTTTTTCTCGCATCCATGGCGAAAGATCAAATTCAATCCCACGACTGCCCAGATTGTACAGCACTTCATTGGTCAGGCAGTTTTTCCCTTCAGGAATCTGCCAGAGTTCCTCCATATCTGCCACATCAAAATTAGAAACACCCCAGCGCAAAATCTTTCCGGCTTTTTGGGCTTGTTCCATTGCCGCAACCGTTTCTGCCAAAGGAATTTCTCCTGTCCAATGAAGCAAATACAAATCCAAATAATCAGTATTCAAACGTTGCAAGGTTGCCTCCAAATGATTGGGTAGCTTTTGCAATGAGGCATTCCAAGGATAAATCTTTGAAATCAGATACAACTCTTTTCGATTGAAGGGCTGAATGGCTTCTCCCACCAAGCGTTCTGAATTGCCTTCCCCATACATTTCTGCCGTATCAATAATCGTTGCGCCTTGTGCCAGACCCGTTTGCAGGGCTTCGATCTCTGCTGCTCGTTTGTTTTTTTGATCTCCCATGTGCCACGTTCCTAGCCCAATCGGTAAATGCGGTGTCCCGTTCAATAGGATTCTCTTCATTTTTTATCACCTCAGTTTAAGTATACGGTAGGGGACAAATTCAAACAAATAATCCTCCCTAAAAATGAAAGCAAAAAAACAGCTCCAAGAAATTTCTCAGAACTGCTTCGTCTTATGCTTTTTCAAATAATCCCCGGCTGATAAAACCGTCCATCAGGAAATAAAATTTTTCCTGCAGCATTTTATGACTCTCATCTTTAAAAATATTGACGGCCTTCAATCCGTTGGAAGTCGTTATCGACATCTTTAAAGTCTTGATATCTTCGGAAACCGTGATTTTCAGCTTTAAGCCTTCCTTGCTTTGCGGTGTTGCTTCTAGCGGACGGATCAATTGAAAATTGCCACCGTTCGTTTCTGTAAAACCATTGTCTCGCAACGTGTAACGCTTGGCAGAAGGATTGATTCGGTAAGAAATATCTGCTCCTAAAACTGTCGCTTTTTCTTGGAATGCCATTTTTTCACCTCAAATTAGTAGTCTTTCCTCTAATTATAAAAGTTTTATAACAGATTTGCCAGCCCAACTCTAAAAAAGAAAAATTATTTGGATGCAGAAACAGTATTTGCCAACAGCGCAGCAAATTCTGCAACAGCTTCTTTGGTGTTGCCCAAGCCAAAACTGATTCGAATCGATTGATGGATTGCCATCGAGTCAGTACCATACATTGCTTCTAACACATGGGAAGGCTCCACGTTTCCTGCGGTACATGCTGAACCGGTAGAAATCGCCGCCCCTTTCAAATCCAGTTTCATCAGTAATAAATCATTGGCAATTTCCGGAAAAGTCAGGTTCCATACATGAGGCAATTTGTGTTCTTCGTCTCCGTTGATTTGATAGGTAATCTTTTTTTCATCCAATGCTTGAAAAAGAAGTGCCACAAAAGCATGATACTTTTCTGCGTTTTCCTTTTGTTTTTCAGGCGTCAAAATTTCCACGGCCTTTGCCATACCACCGATTCCCACCAGATTCTCGGTACCTGCACGACGTTTTTCTTCCTGCTCTCCTCCATGAAGATAAGAAGGAATATTGATACCGTCTTTCTTGAATAAAAAGCCGACCCCTTTTGGTCCGTTGATTTTGTGGGCGGAGATACTTAGCAGATCAACCCCATCTTCATAGGGATGCAGCGGAATTTTTCCATACGCCTGCACAGCATCTGTATGGAAAATAGCTGGATGATCTTTTAACAGCTCGCCAATTTCTTTGATTGGCAGCAAATTACCCGTCTCATTGTTAGCGTACATGACTGAAACTAAAATCGTATCTTCCCGCAATGCTTTTTCCAACTCTGATACATAAAGCTGCCCTTTTTCATCGACAGGTAAATAGGTGACCTCAAAGCCCTGCGTTTCCAAAAAGCGCATGGCTTCCAACACCGCTGGATGCTCAATCGCTGTCGTAATCAAATGTCTACCTTGTTCTTTTCGTGCATAGGCCGTGCTAATGATTGCTGTGTTATCCCCTTCCGTTCCACCACTGTTAAAAATAATTTCATGGGGTTTAACGGTCAAACTATTCGCAATAATCTGCCGAAAATTTTCCAATTGTTCGTGGGCTTGCCGACCATAATTGTGAATACTTGAAGGGTTGCCAAAGACATCCTGCATCAGCCGGCTCATTTCCGTAACAACTTCCGGATGCATCGGTGTCGTCGCCGCATGATCTAAATAAATGTGTTCCATTGCCTTCACCTTTTCTTTTTTTACTAGGCACATTCTAGCACAGAATGGACGGGAAACCAAAGATCAACCAACTTTTCAAACGATTCTTCCTTTTTTTCAACTTGAGCTGTTTGCTGCATAACTCACCACGGCTCGCCAGTATCTGTCGATCGGTATAAACAGTTATGACCTAAATCGTAGAATTTAGATAGACTCAGGGAAACTCGTTTTAAAACTTTATCTTTTGGTTGATTGTTTTGTAAAAAAAGACAAGGAATCTAAGAAAACTTATGCAGCTTTCTTAGATTCCTTAATTAACAATGATTTAATTTATCGAGCTTTAAACATCTTTAATAATCAAATTGACGATAATAACGGCGAATATCAAGCGGATGACAATTCAATTTTTCCACATGTGCATCAATTCGTTGAGTAACACAATGCATTAGTAAAAATGATAACACTCTTCCTCTATATTTCTCACTGATTCCTTCTACAGGATAATCCTTGGAATCGATTAGGGTATAATCCCCACAAATCCGTGGAAGTAAATTAGCTACTCGTTCAGATAAAGGACGTTGTTCATCTTCACCTAAAAATACTGTAACCGGCGTCGTTTCATCAACGATTTCTAATGTTCCATGGAGAAATTCAGCTGCATGAATTGATTTTGAACGAAGCCAACTTTGTTCTTCCCAATAGCACATCGCATATGAGTACACAGCTCCCCATTGATTCCCTGCTCCAATAAAATAATGCATAGAATCATGGCGATGTTTTTCAGCAAATTCTTGTCCAAACTTATCTGCCTGCTTTTCTGCTTCAACTAAACCAACAGCCAAATGATTATCTAATTCTTCATAATATTCTTCATAGTCTTCAAATTCATTATTATTCTTCATCAATCGATCTGCAACCATAAAAAACTTAATTTGCTCTGTGCCTGGTGCTGGATAGGTGATGACATAATCACATATTTCAGCAAGTTGGCTACCTTCTGCATCAACAAAGCCTAGTAGTGTAGCACCGACTTTTTCAATTTCCTTTGCTGCTTTAACAACTTCTTGGGTTGTCCCGGTAACTGAAGATAAAATAACTAATGATTTATTCGTCAAGCGTTGATTCCCAGTAGTATAATATTCAGCTGCATGTTGTACATAAACAGGTAAGTTACTTTTTCCATTAATATACGTTACTGCCTGCATCGCAGAAGCATAGGTTCCGCCAATACCTAAATAATAAATATTATCAAAACCCTTTTTATATACCTCGTCAACAATTTTTTCGACATTTGAACGTAATTCTAAAGCACCTTGGATATCCTTGATTTGTTTTTCTTCATTAAATTTTAGCATCTTTTATCTCTCCTTTTTATACACCTAATACGCCAAAATAAGTTAATACGATTCCGATAAATGTTGCACCGATAATTTGCCACAAAACATTTACATTCTTTTTATTTAAATAATAGAAAATAAATAAAGCAGCTAAACTCAGTATTCCTGGCATTACACCATCTAGAATACTTTGCATTGTCTCGGTCGATTCTCCAGTACCTATTTTTATATCCATATTGATATAAACCATACTACTTGTCATGGCGCCAATAACCATAACTCCTAAAATTGAGGCAGCATTTTTAAATGTATCCATCATTCCAGACTTTTCAATCTTATCTAGATACCCGATACCTAATTTGTAACCAAAAATCGCACCGTAATATCTTAGAACATAACCTGGAATATTATAAATCAGTAAAAATAGAATTGGACCGAGTACATTGCCGCTTTTTGCAAGTGAAGCAGCTAATCCTGTGGCGATGACTCGAATAGTTCCGATGAATATTGAATCTCCAATACCTGACAATGGTCCCATCAGAGCGGTTTTGATAGAATTAATGGACGATTCGTCAAAATTTTCTGTCGTTGCTTTTGTTTCCTCCATAGATGCAACAACACCACCAATAAATGGTACAACTTGCGGCGTACAATTAAAAAATTCCATATGTCTTTGTAGCCCTTTAACATATTCGTCCTTGTTATCTCCGTACAGCTTTTTCATTAATGGTGCCATCATATGAGCAAAAGCCAAGTGCATTTGTCTTTCATAAGTCCAGCCAAATTCCATCGGTAACGATCTCCACATAATGTTGATCAAATCTTTTTTAGTTACTTTCTTCTCATTGTTAGAAGTCGTCATCATCCAATACCTCCCCGTCTGTTGCTATAGGTTGCTGTGTATTTGCTTTGTTATTGTACATAATAAATACAAGAATTAACCCAAAAAGTGCTACTCCAAGTACTGGTACTTTCAAATACGAAGACAATAAAAATCCTAAAAAGAAATACGGCAAAATTGATTTATTCAAAATCATTTGTAATAGTATTGCAAACCCAATCGCCGGAAGTAAATTTGCAGAAACTTCAAGACCGTCAATAATTGGTTGTGGAATCATATCCAAAACTTGCTCGATTCTTGTACTTCCTAAGTAATAACCCACAAAACAAAGTACTCCTCGACGGAAACATTCTATTAAACCTACTGACCACAGTGCACCAGTAATTCCCCCTGCTTTCCCTTCCTCTGCATACCTATCCCCCACATGTGCGATCATCGGAAATACGATACTTAACAAGTTTCCTATAGCAAGAGACAGCATAGCAATTGGCATGGCAATAGTTACAGCAGCACCGATTCCCTTTCCAAGGCTTATTGCAAATGCTGTTCCAAGAACTCCACCAACAATGACATCCGGTGGAAGATATGCACCTACAGATACAGCTCCCATAAAAATAAGTTCTAAGGAAGCACCAATAATTATCCCTTGAGTAAAATCACCTAAAATCAGTCCTACTAATGGTCCCATGATAATCGGTCTATTTAGCAAATTAGACCCTATCGCAAAATCCATTGGTCCAAGAAATCCAACTAAGCCAATTAATAATGCTGTTGTTAAATTACTCATTTTCATTCCTCCTATTTATTTTTTTTATTGCATTCATCACATTTTTATCTACAGCTTTAGGATTCAAAAAATAGGTTGAATTTGCAAATTCAAAGGTGAAATAACCTTGATATGAATTTTTTTCAAACTCTCGCAAATCGCTTTCCATATTCCTCGTTCCATCCCCCCAAGCTAAATGGCCAGTTGGATTTCCATCAACAAAATGGCAATGGATGATTCTTTCTTTGAAGGTTTCAAAATATTGATTAATTGTTTCATGAGAACGTGCCATAGCTCCTAAATCCAAATTAATAAATAGGTTTGGATGGTCTACAACTTTTAAATACGCAACTAATTCATTAATTGTATTCACTAGGTGAGATTCCTCAGGTTGCAGCGCTTCTAGTGTCATTTTTACTCCTCTTAGCTCTGCATACTCCACCAATTCTCGCATTAAATCAGTCGACCGCTTCCATGCCTCAGAAGGATTCTCTGAATAGAAATCCCAACCAGAATTCATAGATACTATTGGACTTTCCAGTTCATTAGCTGCATCAATGGCATTTTTAAAATAATTTCTGGCTTTATTTATCAATTCGGGAGTTTTTGCCGCTAAACTATAGGGTTTGGGATTACTTTGTTCAGGAGTCAAACAGATAATATTTAATTCATTACTTACAAACTTCTTTTTAAAATCTTTTACATTTTGGTAATGTAAATTATCAATTTCAAAATGATGGGTACAAGTCCATAATTCAAAATTTTCAATTTCATTTTCTTTTAACGACTGAAAGAAATATTCAATCGGATAATTACGATAATAGTAATTCATTCCGGAGAATTTTGATTTATCAATCATACTCTCACCTCACATCTTTATAGAGTAGCAATTTATCGCTAGGAACTTGTCTGATTTCTACTTTTTTCCCAAGAGAAACTAATTCATCTAATAAGTTTAATTCTTTCGAAGTAACATTGATTGCCTTTGAAATATTTTTAGTATCTTCTCTTACTTTCGTTCCTCCCAAGTTGATTTCTGTTATATCTGGACAATTTTTTGCTATACGATACGCATCCTCCACTGATTCAACGACAATAAATAATTTATATTTATCTGTTACACCACTTTCTAGGGCAGCAATTGAATCTTCAATATTTTTAATAACCAATTTTACTCCCTGTGGCTTTGCTAACTTTATCGTTGTTTTTCGAAGATCATTCGTGGGTACATCATCATTTGCAATTAAAATACAATCGGCACCTAAATTTTGTGTCCATGAAAAGGCAACTTGTCCGTGTAACAAACGGTGATCTACTCGTGTCAATAAAATCATCTATTTTTCCTCCCTAAAAATCTTCTTCTTTTATTTCTTTTTGAATACTTTCATTACAAAATTGAATAGATTTCTTTGCGCTATCTAACGCTTGTTGAATAACTATTGTAATCGTACCAGTCGATTCAAGTTGAGTAACTAACTCAACTAAAAATGGTAAGTTTAATCCAGCAATCAAATAAAAATTAGGATTCTCAATATAACGTAAAAACTCGTTATTCACACTACCACCAAAAATATCTGTAACTATGATAATTTCATTTTTCTGATTTTCAGCTATTAATTCAGCAACTGATCGAGTTAAATCAAAAGTTTCCTCCAAGTAACAATCCAAAGCACTAATATTTTTATTTTTTCCACAAATTAATTCTAATGAACTTAAAATTCCTGATGCAAATTTCCCATGAGAAGCTAAAACTACTTTTCTCTCCAATACTGTTCACCTCACTTACACCCTAATAAACGCAAAAAGCGTGCCAAACTTAGTGGCACGCTTTCAACAATTATTAGAACTCACTATTTACTTCCGTTAATTCAGTCTTTCCAAAAAGAACATCATAAATATAAAACAATTCATAATCCGGTAATCGGACACTGTAAACCTTTTCCACGACACTAAATGCATCCTTTATCTCCGATAGCTCTTTTTCATGACACTTATGGTGAGTGTCACGACCAGTGTATGAATCAATGGGAACATTTCGAATAAGACGTTCAATCATACAACTTACATGTACATAAAGTGCAAGTTTTCGATCGTTCCTGATTTGAATATTCCATAGCTCTTCTAATCGCTTCATAAATAATTCGATTTGTACGATTACCTTTTCAGTATCCAAAATCGTCACAGATTGGATAACTTGATCCAAAGAAAAGTTTCGAATCATTTGATTATTAAAATAAGTAGAATCTTCTTTGTTCAAATCATTTTTAACCCAAGTTAGCAGTATTTCTGTCCCTTTTCCAGAAATTAATCTTTCCAATGAAATAAAAGGAACCCCTTTATGTCTTGGATTGTCTGTACCAATTATTCCAATGATGTCATATGGTTCAAACATTTTTTCGAATTCAGTTGGATTAGTTAATTGTTTATATTCACAAGGAATAATTTTAATCTCTAAATTGCTTGGCATACTTTTTTCTAAAAGATTACTTATTTGCACAGCTGTTCCAATTCCTGTTGAACAAGTGGTTATCAAAACTTTTTCTTTGTCTAATTCAGGAAGAATAATTTCCCATCTATTTTTATGAACCTTTTCTACAAGTGTTGGAATTTCCGTGATATTATTTCTTTTCTGTATTACTTCACCTACTGCAATGGCTAATCCGGTCGTTACATTATTCATGATGGCAATTGGGGCTTTGATATCTTTAGGAAAGTATTGATAAATTTCTTTCAGTGAACCCATGTCAAATAAGATCATCAAACCATTGGATATATCATTTTTTTCGATATAATGAGTAATATTTTCTGCTATTTTTTTAGGAGTTACATCTAAAGGCATATCAAAAGACTGAAAAATCAACTCATTCAATAAACGATTCGCTACATTCGCAATGCTACTAGCAGTCGCATAACCATGCGCTACAATAATAGCTTTTGGATGGGCATTTTCTTTAGAATACCCTGAATTGTTAATATAAATTGAAAGAATAATCCGGTCCATACTTGATAATTCAATATCCAGCGTATTTTTTACCAAAACTAAAATCTGTTCAGCATATTGATAACTATTAGGAAATCTGTGTCTGATATCTGCTAATAATTGTTCAATCAGAAGAATTTTTTCTTGTTCTTCTGGGACCCAGTCGACATCTCGCCTTTGAAAAAGATAATGACTGATTGCATATACAATACTTCCATTAAAACTAATTTGAAACGAATTCTCGATTGTTTCCAACATTTGTCGTACATGTTGAGTAATAAACAACATCATATTATGTTGTCCATCTTTTTGAACATCAAATAATAAATGATCAAAAAGACGTTCGATTTCTTTTGAAAGTTTGGGAGCTGATAACTCTAAACGCCGATCATTTTTTACATATTCTAAAAGAATTTTTTCATAAATTTGTACAATCCATTTCAATTCAGGTTCGTTTTCTTCAAGTAGAGTCTCAAATTCTTTACTCCCATCAATTATAATTGGAGCTAACATACCCGATTCATAAATTTCTTTGGTTGATGATAACAGGTATGTTGGAATCATATGGATAGTTATAGCTATTTCTTTTTTACTTTGAGAATTTGCAAAACTTTTGGCTACAATAATTTTTATAAGATTTTTTAATTCTCCGACATTTCCTTTATACTTCCGATTCATTAAAATATTGATTACCTTAGGTGAAATCGACATCTTTTTCCCAATTATTTTTTGTTCCTGATAAAAAGACTGTAGAATCAACTGCTTTCTTTCTGATTGTGTTCGTTCATTAAGCGCTGGAATTGGTATTTGAACAGGAATTCTTCTTAAAAATGTGGTTAAAAATGTACTGGTGCTATCTTCCGTTGTAGCAAATGCTAAACGACAATGAATTTTGATTGATTGGGTACTGTCACCAACTCGATGTATTACCCCGTTATCTAGATAGGTAAAAAGCTTTTCTTGACCTTCTGCACTCAATCGATGGACCTCATCAAGAAATAATAATCCTCCATCTGCAGCTTCAAATGCACCTTTTTGATCTTCCGTTGCACCTGTAAAAGCGCCTTTGACATGACCAAAAAGGCTGCTAGTTAAAAGTTCCGGATTATCTGCATACTGAGCACAATTAACAGTAACAAGAGGTGCCTCAGCTTCTAAGACATCATTTGCTATACAGTATTGATGAAATAGTGTTATCAAAAAAGATTTACCTGTACCACTAGCCCCAGAAAGGAATACTGGCAATCCACCATTAGGATACAGAGCAGCCATTTTCAGCTGTTCAATTGTATAAGATAAACTTCCGTGACTTCCGATAACACTCGAAAAAAAATCCTTTTTTTTATCAAAAAACGGCTTTTCTTCAGCTATTTCATTCAAATTTTGATAAATACTTTTTTCCAATGGGTAATTCTGATTCTCAAAAATACTCTTAGAAAAAAAATAAACGGGACGAGTATTTACTTTTACTAATACTCCCTCTTCTACAAGCTGATTTAAATGATGACTTACTGTATTTCTCTTTACATTAAATTTTTCAGCAATATTTTTCGCAGTAAAAATATCGCTTACATTACTAGTATCAAAAAAGGAAGTTTGATTTTTTATATATCTCAATAAGTCTTCTCTCAACAACTGAATACCTCCTACTCATTATCACTATAATAGCTGATTTTTTTTAGAATTCTATTAAATTTATGATTTCATTAAAAAATTCTATGTATTAAAAAAGATAGATAAACCTGTTCCGTTTATCTATCTTCATTTAAACTATTCAAAAGTCAAAAAATAAGAAACAAAATCTAATCTCACTGATAATCCTTTTTCTCCAATTTGAACAATGGACTCATTGGGGTGTTTTCATGGATGCGTTTGACTGCTTCTCCCATCAATTGTGCGCAGGTAACATACGTCAATTTCTCCGGATGGCGTTCGTCCGCCGTCCAACAGGAATCGGTGACGCAGATGTCTGCGATTGGTGCTTGGTCAAGTGTTGCTTTTGCGGTTTCTGAAAGCAATGCGTGAGAAGCACAGGCATAGACTTCTTTTCCGCCGGCTGCCTTTAATAATTCTGCGGCTTTTGCCATTGTTTCACCGGTATTCAAAATATCGTCTACCATGATACAATTTTTCCCTTGAACATCCCCGATAACATAGCCTTCGCTTTCTTCGGTTTCTTCCTGATCAACAATTGCGATCGTCGTGTCCAGATATTCTGCCAAACTACGGGCACGCTGCACACCAGAATTTTTTGGCGAAACCACCACGTAATCATCCCCCGTCATACCCCGTTTGCGATAATAATGGGCAAAAAGCGGCATGGTAAACAAATTATCTACCGGAATATCAAAAAATCCTTGTACTTGCACGGTATGCAGATCCAATGTTAGCACACGGGTAGCACCGGCTTCCACGATCATATTGGCAATCAGTTTAGCCGTAATCGGTTCATGGGGTTTAGCGGTCCGGTCTTGTCTGGCGTAAGCATAATAAGGCAACACCACATTGATGGTTTTGGCGCTGGCACGCTTCATTGCATCAATCATAATTAACAATTCCATGTAATAATCATTCACAGGCTTGTTCGTTGCTTGAATCAAATACACATGGGCGCCCCGCACACTTTCTTCAATACTGATGGAAATTTCGCCATCACTGAATTGTTTGATAGAGCAGCGACCTAAAGTTGTTCCGAACACTTTTGCGATTTTTTCTGCAAGGGGACGATTGCCATTCAAACTAAAAATTTTCAATGAATCGTCTTGATATTTCTCAACCATTTTTGCCTCCAAAAAGTTTTTTGTCCTCAGTGAGAAACCACTGATTGTGTTTGCTTCGACAAATCTCGTTTCACTTCTGCTTATTCTACCATACTTTTCATGAAATTTTTATAACGGGAGCGAAATTGTTCCATTGATCCAAGCAGCAGGAATGACTTTGCGATGGTCTCCCCAATTATCATGGACTTTGAAAAAACGCTGACCATCTTCCGTTTCCAAATAAGCATAGGCAACCACCCAATGATTACCGTAACTGCTGCCTAACCCTCTCATCAAACCCAAAATGACCGGACGGCCTTGATCGATTCGTTTCGTTGCCCGGTGCCAACCTCCCAGCATGGTTGTTCGTGCCCGATAAGGCAGTTTGTAAAAATCAAAATAGCGAGACAATCCATACCCGACTTGGATCGGCAAAGTTGGCAATCCATGAGGCTGAATCAGTAAGTGCAAAATATCAATCAACGATTTCGAAGTTTGGGCATTTTTATTCCGAAGATTTGCTGGAATAATCTTTTCATCAACATAATCTTGATAATAAGCTAAAAAAACCGCGGCTGCATAAGTACCACAAAGATAACCACTAGGCGTCATCCAACGACGATACCGAGAAAAACGTTCTTCGGGTATTCCTATCCATTCATTTGTTGTCATTGTTTTCCCTCGTTTCTCATTTGATCGTACCCTTTTCAAATAGAAAATTTCATAAACGATTGGCCATTCTACTTTTGAAAAAACAGCGTTAACATCTTCCTCATTATAACGAAAAACCGCAAAATCTGCTATTCGGACTCATTTGATAAAAATTTTTTTGATTTTTGTTATACTACAAGAAACATCACTAAAGGAGATTTATCCAATGAACTACGCCATTTTTCTGCGGGGAATCAATACGGGGGGCTTGACCATTAAAATGAGCGAGCTGAAAACCGTCTTACAGCCCCTAGCTTTTGAAAAAATACAAACAATTTTAGCCACCGGGAACCTTTTGATCCAAACAACCTTACCGGCAGATGCCGCACTGCAACAAGTCATTGACTGTTTGAGCGCTCATTTTCAAACGCCGATTTCTGGATTGATTCGCACAGAAAGTGAAGTCCGAGAATTGCTTCATGACATTGTCACAGACGTCCCTGCAACCCACAATCAAATGGTTCTCTTCACTAACGCCGAGCTATATCCTGAATTAGTGGCTGAATTTGAAATCTTTCCTCACGATGCCCATGAATGTCTCAAAAAAACAAGTGGGTATGACCTACTTTGGGTCGTCAAAAAAGGGGAAACCACCAAAAATTTTGGCGGGAAAGTTTTGGGAAAAGCAAAATACAAACCTTTGCTGACTTCTCGAAATCTGACGACCATCAAAAAAATTGTTGCTGCATTTGATAATTTTTAGAAAATTCTCAAAAAAGCATTCATTTCCTTTGTTAAATTACCAAAGGTGTACGATAATAGAGAAAACACGGAACCGATTTGCAGTAATCCAGTAGATCGACTCAAAAAAATTTATGCGCTACGAAGGAGTAACCAGAATGACAGATTTAGTTAAAACAGATTTTTATGATCATGTAAATGGCGAATGGGTCAAAACGGCTGAAATTCCTGTCGATAAACCAGCTACCGGCGGTTTTCAGGATCTGGTCCAAGACATCGAACAATTATTGATGGCAGAATTTGCCGAAATGGCTACAGGAACCAAAGAAATCCCTGCCGGACGTATGAAAGATGCGATTGAATTTTATAAACTTGCCAACGATTATGAGACCCGCAACAAATTAGGCGTTGAACCAGTCAAACCGTTATTGGCAAAGGTTGCTGCCTTAAATTCACTTGAGGAATTAAATCAGCAATTTCCAGAATGGGTGCTGGAAGGAATGCCGTTGCCTTTTGCTTTGGACGTTGACCAAGATATGAAAGATACACAAACCAACGTGGTTTACGCATATCCAGCATCCACGTTCTTACCTGACAAAACCTATTATGAAGAAAATCATCCCCAAGGACCTGAATTATTAAAAGTCTTTTCTGAAATGACCGTCAGTATTCTAGAAAAATTTGGCAAAACCAACGAAGAAGCAGCTGCAATCGTTGCTGATGCTTTGGCCTTTGACCGTTCAATTGTTCCCCATGTCCGCAGCTCGGAAGAAAATGCCGATTACAGCAAAAATTATAATCCAAAAAGTATTGCCGAGTTTGCTGCCTATTCGAAAGAACTTGATTTAAAAAAATTAGTCAATGACCTCGTTCACGACACACCTGGAGAAATCATTGTCACCGAACCAGAATACTTTGCTGCATTTCAACAAATCGTTAATCCCGAAACCTTTGCTTTGCTGAAAAATTGGCTTTTGGTTCAAGTCAGCCTTTCTTATACCAGCATTTTAAGCGAAGACTTACGTCAGCTTGGCAGTACTTACAGCCGCTATCTTTCAGGAATCGATGAAGCGGCCCCTCAACAAAAAGCGGCGTATTATTTAGCTACCAATCGCTTTAGCCAAGTAGTAGGTGACTATTACGGCAAAAAATATTTTGGAGAAAAGGCGAAGCAAGATGTGGAACACATGGTAGAAGCCATGATTGCAATCTATCAAAATCGGTTGAAAAACAATACTTGGCTAAGTGAAAATACACGGGAAAAAGCGGTGGTTAAACTGGGGACATTGGGAATCCAAGTTGGCTATCCGGAACGAATTCCTGAACTTTACGATGCCTTCATCACAAAACCGGCAGAAGACGGCGGTACGTTAGTGGAAAATGCGCGCTTTTTTAGCCGTTTGGTCAGAGAAGACAATTTCAGCCGTTTCCATAAACCAGTAGATCGCAAAGAATGGGAAATGAGCGCTGCAACAGTCAATGCATATTACCATCCCTTCAAAAATATTATCGTCTTTCCAGCAGCAATCCTACAAGCACCATTTTATAGCTTGGAGCAATCCTCCAGTGCCAACTATGGTGGAATCGGTGCGGTAATCGCCCATGAAATTTCCCACGCCTTTGATAATAATGGCGCAAAATTTGACGAATTCGGAAATTTGAATAATTGGTGGACAAAAGAAGATTTGACCCACTTTGAAGATCTTTCCAAAGCCATGATTGCTGAATTTGACGGCATCTCTTTTGCTGGGGGGAAAGTCAATGGAACCTTGACCGTTTCAGAAAATATTGCAGATGCGGGCGGTCTAAGCTGTGCATTAGAAGCTGCAAAAAAAGAAGCAGATGTTTCTTTGGAAGACTTCTTTACCAATTGGGCAAAAATTTGGCGGACCAAAGCACGGGAACAATACCAACAATTGTTGTTGTCCATTGATGTCCATGCACCAGCCAAATTACGGGCCAACGTTCAAGTGAAAAATTTGGATGACTTTTACACTACCTTCAATATTACAGAAGAGGATGCCATGTATCTGTCTCCAGAAAAACGGGTCCACATCTGGTAAACCATTGCTTTACAAAAAAGTGCCGCAGGAAATTCCAACATTTCCTGCAGCACTTTTTTATTATTGTTTCATCGCCTTTTTGATCATCTCTGCCAATGAAGAAAATTGCGAATGGTCGTTGACCACTTGATCCGCTTCTTCCTTTTTCTTAGGGTTTTGCAAAAAAGCAGGTAGTTGACTCGCATGTTGAATGCCAAGTTTTCCTAATAAATCATCCAATTGACTAAAATCTGTGTACTTTTTCAAAAAATTATTGTTCAGTAAATTTCCTAAATCAATGTTTTCCTTTTGCAAGTCAGAAATAATCCCGGTGATATCGGACATATCAAAGCCATCTTTTAAGCGATCAAGAATACTCATTTTGATTCCCCCTTTTCTTTTAAGTATACGGGAGAAAAACGATTTTCTCGAAAATAATGCTTAGACTAATCAATGATCTCAGCGCCAAGAGTTTGCGCAAAATGCCGCAAAGCCCACTCATGACCGACTGGATCAAAGCTGGCAACCGCCTCTTTAAAAATATGCAGTTGATAACCTAAGTTATAGGCGTCCACGGCAGTATGCAGCACACAAATATCTGTACAAACACCGGTTAAATAAAGATCGGTAATGCCCCGTTCCCGCAAGCGAATATCTAAATCCGTCCCGCTGAAAGCAGAATAATGCCGTTTATCGATCCAATAAACCTGTTCCTTGTTTTCTTCATAAACCTCAGCCAATTTCCCGTAAAGTTGCCGTCCACTTGTACCAATCACATTGTGTGGCGGAAACAAATGGTTTTCAGGATGATACTTGTCTGTAGGATCATGGGCATCGATGGCAAAAACAACAAACGCCTGCTGGCGGATAAATTCTTGGGTTCGAGCAACGAGGGTGCCTTCAATTGCCTGCCCAGCAGCTCCGGTGGTCAATTTTCCATCTGTCGCAACAAAATCATAGGTATAATCAATCGAAAGTAACGCCTTCATTGCAATTCCTCCTAAAAAATTTTTTTCGTCTTGTTTCTTGCCCCACTGGTCACATTTTTTCGTTAAATTATTTCAACTGCTTCACAAAATCAATCACTAATTCGGCAGAACGTTTGCCGGCTTCTTCAATAAATTCATCAAAACTTTGAGTGGCTTCGTGATCGGCGGTATCGCTGATTGCCCGCAACACTAAAAAGGGAATATTAAATTGCTGTGCCGTTTGAGCGATCGCAGCCCCTTCCATTTCACACGCCAATGCATCTGGAAAGATCGATAAAATCTGCTTGATTTTCTCTGGATGATCCACAAAACTGTCTCCTGTCACAATCAGTCCTTTTTTTACCCGCTGCTGTCTTGCCTCTGCAACTTTAGTCATTTCAGCAATCAAATAGCGGCTGGCTTCAAAATACAGAGGCATTCCGCCTGGCAGTTGCCCAAGCTCATACCCAAATCCAGTGACATCGACATCAAAGTAAGCCAATTTTTCAGAAACAACTAAATCTCCTACGGCTAACCCTTGACCGATTCCGCCGGCAGAGCCTGTGTTGATTACCATATTTACTCCGTACTGCTGAATCAGCAGGCTGGTGGTGATTGATGCAGCCACCTTGCCGATGCCGGAGCGAACAACGATCACTTCATGAGGTCCTAAGGTTCCTGAAATAAACAAAGCATTCGCCCGTTCCCAAAAAATTGGTACCTCCAATTTTTCCCGTAGTCCCTTGATTTCCTCTTCCATTGCTCCGATAATCCCGATTTTCATTCTGTCCTTCTCCTCCGTCTTCTCGATTTTCCTAAAATAAAAAGACCAGCAACATGACAACTACCAATAGTAAAAAAACAATGATGATAGCTTTCATCAAAAAATTGTTCCATTCACGGGATTTTTGTTTTTCCCCCGTTCGTGTTTTGGTAACTGGTTTATTTTTTTTGTTTTCCTTGCGATAAAAATTTGAGATTTCCTTCTCTTCTTTTTTGTACTCTTTTGCCGCCTGTTTGCTGGTTTTTTGTGGCTGAGGTGTTTCCTCTGTTTCCAGTTCCCGTCGTTTGCGTAATTCCGTGCGGGTAATCAAGGGCTCTTTTGGCATCGTTTTATTTCCCCCTTAATTGTTCAAGTTCCCAGTATTGAACAGCAAAAAGTGTTTTGGCATCACAAATTTGTTCCTCGGCAATCGCCTGCTTGGCTTCATCCAAAGTCAAAAAGTATAATTCCAGCACTTCATCTTCATCTTGCGGTAAAGGATTCGCAATCTTTGTTAAACCTTGTGCGTGATAAAGATGCAGCAGCTCATCGGCAAATCCCGGTGATACATACATCGCCGCCACAGGTACCATTTTTTCCGCACGATAGCCGGTCTCTTCTTCCAATTCCCGTCTTCCAGTCTCTTCAGGATGAGCGCCTTCTCCCGGATCAATTTTCCCAGCTGGAATTTCCAGAATCACCCGTTCCAACGGTTTACGGAATTGTTTGACAAAAAGCATTTTCTCATCAATGATGGCAATAATTCCTACGCCGCCGGGATGAAAAACCAATTCCCGCTTTGCTGTCTCGCCATTGGGAAGTTGCACCTCGTCCACCGCAACATCGATAATTTTTCCGTTAAAAATTTCTGTTCGCTTGATCGTTTTTTCTTCAAAATCTTCAAAGGAAAGCATTCTTTTCCCTACTTTCTATTGTTTCGTTTGCTTGTAGTATACCTAATTTTTCCGTTCATTGCGTTACATTTTACCATAAAGGTTATGATTTTCCTAAATTGAAAAAATCAATCCCTAGTCTGATTTTTTTCTTTCAGCTTACATGCTAAAATGAGAATGTAAAGTTGATAAGAGAGAAACTACTCAACTATTGTTTAGGAGGGTTAGAGAATGAGAAAAAGAATACTTAGTGTATTCGCTGTAATCGGTATCGTGATCGGTATTCGTTTTATCTTTCGTGCCACAGATGGCGGGATCGGCTTTTTCCCAGGTATTTTGATCATCGCCGGAATTTTATTGATTCTTTTCGGTTTAAGAGGAAAACATAAAGTGGTGAAAAAAGAAGAATTGCCTGTGCTTTCTAAAGAAAAGGAAGCTCATTACCTTAAAAATGGCATGAGCGAAAGCGAGATCGCTTTTTTCCGGGAAACAATGAATCAATCCAAACAGCAGATCGAACAGTTGCAAGTCAACCTCAACAACAATGCCAAGTTAAAGGCAATCGATCTGCGGCATGACACATTGCGGGCGGCAAAGGCGCTTTTCAAAGAATTAGTAAAGGAACCACAAAAACTGCATTCAGCCAGTCACTTCCTTTACACGCATTTGCCAAACATGGTGGATCTTACCAATAAATTTATCGAGATTAACGGCCATGAAATCAAAAGCAAAGAAACCTACGACAAAATCGAGGAAAGTTCCCAGATTATCGATCAGATGGCAGCCTTGATTAGTCAAGACTACCAACAGTTTGTCGCTGATGACTTAGATGACATCGATGTCGAGCTTTCGATTGCCAAACAAAGCCTAAAACGAGATAATAGTTAAAAGCAAAAAATCTAGCAAACCGCTAGATTTTTTTCGAATGAAAAATAAAAAAACTAAAAAAATTCCAATACTCTTAGGAGGAGAAGTAATGACTGAACAATTACCACAGACAAAAGATGTCGATACAACCCTAGATGATTTACTGAACAATCCCTTTTCCACTCCAATCGGTACCTTGACAGAAACCCAGCAGACTGAAATCAACGCCTTAAAAGAGCAGCAAAAAGCCAATCGTCTGATTGATAAATTGCCGCCAGAACGACAAGCACAGGCACAAGAATTAGCCACAAAGATTGATGCAACAGATCAACAAGCTGTGATTACTTACGGCGCTGTTGCTCAAGAAAAGCTCAGCTCCTTTTCACAGTCTATGCTAAACCACGTTCAGGCCTCTGATATTGGTCCTGTGGGGGATTCATTGACTGAGTTGATGTATCGACTACAAGAAGCCAATCCGGACGAATTGCGTGCAGGAGAAGGCAATATTTTCCAACGGGTGTTTGGCAAGGTCAAGCAATCCATTTATGAAATCACAGCAAAATACCAAAAAATCGGTGCCCAAATTGATAAAATCGCCGTAAAATTAGAAAAAGAAAAAGACGGCCTCTTAAAAGATAATCTGATGTTGGAACAGCTTTACCATAAAAACAAAGATTATTTCGACGCTTTGAATATTTATATTGCCGCCGGTGAATTGAAACTGGAAGAACTGCAAACCAAAATTATTCCTGAAGCGATGCAAAAGGCCCGAGAATCCGGAGATCAAATGGATGCGCAAATCGCCAACGATTATACGCAGTTTCTTGATCGTTTAGATAAACGGACCCATGATTTGCGGCTGGCTCGTCAAGTAACAATCCAGCAAGCACCGCAAATCCGTCTAATCCAAAATACCAATCAGGCTTTAGCAGAAAAAATTCAGGCATCCATCAATACAGCCATTCCTTTGTGGAAAAACCAAGTAGTCATCGCCTTGACCTTGCTTCGTCAAAAAGATGCCGTGACGGCTCAACGACAAGTTTCAGAAACGACAAATGACTTATTGAAGAAAAATTCTGAAATGTTGAAGGTTTCTGCCATTGAAACGGCCAAAGAAAACGAACGGGGATTGGTCGACATTGAAACCTTACAAAAAACGCAAAATGACCTTGTAGAAACCATTCAAGAAACCCTGCGTATCCAAAAAGAAGGAAAAGAAAAACGCCGGGCAGCTGAAATTGAGCTTGGCAATATGGAAGAAGATTTAAAACAAAAATTACTCGACATGACTTCAAACCACAATTAACCGCAAAAAAAGGATCGGTTTCTCTTTCAATAGAGAAACCGATCCTTTTTTTATTTATTCAACGAACTATTTTTATAACCATACAAGAAATAAATCAGCAGGCCGATCACAGTGGTAATACCGAAGATCAACCAAGTCGTGCTATTCAATCGAGACATCAGAAAAAGACACGTCAGAATCGACAAGATTGGCAACAGCGGAACCAGCGGCATTTTGAATTCTCCCGGTTTGGGTTGTCCCATCATTTTCCGCAATTTTAAAATCCCCAACGAAACCATAATCAAATAGGCCAAGGCAACGATGTTCGTCAATTCAGCTAAAATTTGCAAAGGAAATGCTGCGGCAAAAAATAATGCGACCACTCCAGCAGCCATCGTCGCATTTTTCGGCGTCCGATGTTTTGGATCAATTTTTTGCATGAATTTTGGCAGCAAGCCATCTTTACTGATGGCATAAAGCAATCGTGCCAGTGAATACATCATGGAAATCGTCACTGTCAACAAGGTCAAGATGGCTCCCACTGAAATCACCGAACCAACAAAGCCATGATCCACATAGCGCATCGCAAATGCAACCGGGTCTTTGATTCCCAATTCAGTATAAGGAACGATTCCTGTCAAAATCAGCGTTACAACGATGTATAACAACGTGGCAATCGCAATCGAACCGATAATACCTTTTGGTACATCTTTTTGCGGGTCTTTTACTTCTTCAGCCGCCATCGCCACCGCATCAAAACCCAAAAAGGCAAAAAATACTAAGGCTGCACCGTCAAATACCCCGGAAAAACCAAATGGCATAAAGGGCTGCCAATTTTCCGGCTGAACAAAGAACACACCAAACCCGACGAATAACGCAATAATACCAAATTTGACATAAACCATCAGATTATTTAAACGCAGAGCTTTTTTCGCTTCTTGACTGACCCAAAAAGTCACAAAAACAATAACCAGTGCCGCAATTAAATCGATATAAGTGCCATTTTCAGCGTTGTAGCCTGCAGTCAAGGCTTGCGGCAATTCGACTCCAAAGCTGGCGAGAAAGCCCTGCACATAGCCGGACCAACCGGATGCTACCGAGGAAACTGCCAGCAAAAATTCACACATTAAAAACCAGCCGGTCATCCACGCTGCGAACTCCCCAAATACCACGTAAATATACGCATAGGGTCCACCTAAGACCGGGACTCGTGAAGCAAATTCAGCAAAACTCAGACCAGATAAGCCAACAACGATTGCTGCTAACACAAACGAAAGCGTCAATGCGGGGCCAGCCATATCTGACGAAGCAACACCTGTTACGACAAAAATTCCGGTACCGATGATCGCACCGATTCCCAACATGATCAAATCCTTGATTTTAAGGTTCCGTTTCATGTGGCTCTGCTGTTCGATTTTGATTTCCTTTTTTCTGAAAAGATCCATAGCACCCTCCAATTAAGTAAGGCGAACTTTTTTAAGACGCCTTCATGTATCCTAAAAGAATACCACCAAAAATAACAAAAAGGCAACCTAAAACTACATAAATCATTTCTTTTTTGGTCTTTCGTTCTCCCAGCAAGAAAATCCCGCCTAAAGTAGAGATAATAATTCCCATTTGAGATAAGGAGAAGCCGACAGCCAATCCAACAACTTGGACCGTCATCAGCATGCATACGTTTCCGATTCCCCACAGCAAGCCAGAAGTCGTATTACGCCAAACAAATTTATCATATTGGATTTTACGAAGCGTGAATAACACAGCCCCCAATAACATTCCGATACTTTGCGGTAAAATGATCGCAATTGGATCAATCTTCGCCCAAGTAATCAAAATCGTGTACAATCCGAAACCAATTGTTGAAATAACTAAAACACGAAATCCTTTCCCAAAATCCAGCATCTTATTACTGCTTTGAATTTGACTATTGGGGTCACGGCGAGAAGTCAGGTACGCCCCAATCACTAAGAAAGCCAGCGCGATCACTCCAAGAATATAATCCCGAGTTTGTGTCCATTCTCTAAAGAATACCGCTCCAGCGATTGTGTTCAGCATCAATTGCATACCGGTGGACAATGGTAGTCCTACCGAAACACCCATATACTGCATCGCATGAAACTGTCCGTTTTGTCCGACACACCAGAATAGACCGGATAAAATACCAATAAAAAAGATCCAAAGTGATACTGTCGGTTGATTGATTGCAAAAATGACTAACGCAAAAACAAAGGCACCGATGGTCATTCCCAACGTTTGCTGGTTAGCATTGCCCCCCATTTTTCCACTGACCAAACCGATACTTCCCCATGCAAACATAGGGATCAAAGCGATAATTAGTTCCATAATATTCTCCTTTTTTAAAAGATACCCCGCTAGTGTATCAGCGAAAACGTTTGCTAGACAAGAAAAAAATCATGCCGCCGCATGATTTTTTATTTTTGCTCCTGAAAAAAGGATAACACCGGAAAAAACAAGTTCATGGTCGTGCCTTGCCCAACCGTAGAAGTGGCTGTTAATTCCACACCCAATTGTTCCGCCAAATTTTTTGCCAAATACAGACCCAACCCTGTTGAATGAGTCTCGCTATATCGTCCATTGCTGCCAGTAAAGCCTTTATCAAAAATCCGCCGCAAATCTTCCTCAGGGATGCCAATACCATTGTCCTTCATCTGCAACGTGATGCCCTGCTGTTCCTTTTTCAACAAAATAAGCACTTTCCCATTTGTTGGTGTGTATTTCAACGCATTGGTCAAAAGTTGGCGAAAAATAAAGCCGATCCACTTTGCATCTGTCAAAACGGTCTGATCTTCCCCTTCCACAGAAAAATGGATATTTTTTTGAATAAAGTAATTTGCCTGACTGCGGATGATTGGCTGAATAATTTCCTTTAACGATGATTCCTGAATCAGATAATCCTTGGAAAAACTGTCTAATCGGGCATAGTACAAGACTTGTTCCACATATTCATCGATTTTTGCCAATTCATTTTCCAATTGCATGTATTTGTCATCAGGGATATCAAATTCAATCGACCGCAACAAAAGTTGAGATGCTGCCAAAGGTACCTTGATTTCATGGACCCAGGAATCAATGTAATCCTTTTGTTCCTGCTGATTGACAACGACCTGCTGCATCGCTTCTTGATGCTCCCGAATCAGTTGGTTGATGTAACGCTGTTGCACTTTTTCTTCTTCGGTGCGGGCACCCGTCAAATAATTTTGCATGGTGCTTTCTCCATCTGCACTTTGCATTTTTTTCCACCAGCGTTTCTTATACAAATAATCCCCCGCCAAAAAAGAAGCCAAAACCAAGGCTTCCAACAACGCCAGATAAAGGAGCGTACCCCAATCCACTTGCAAATTAGGTGCCAACCATAAAACAAAAGCAGTCAATAAAACGAAGACCACCCAGCCGACAAATAGCAGCCAGCGATCTTTTAGATAGTTTTTTATATGCATAAGTCACCTCTACGGAACAATATAGCCTTGCCCAACCTTTGTTTCAATATATCCAGCAACTCCAGCTTGTTCGATTTTCCGCCGCAAGCGATTGATATTCACCGTCAGGGTATTATCATCCACAAAGCGCTCGTCATCCCATAAAGCCCGCAATAATTTTTCTCGGGAAAGAATCTTGCCGTGATTTTTCATCAGGATATACAACAAACGGTATTCATTTTTACTCAAATCGATCACTTCTTCATTGACAGTCACACTGCTGTTGTCGACATTCAGCGTCAACTCCTTATGAATCAGCGTTTCACTGCTGTTTTGAGCATAATTGTAGGATCGGCGCAATAACGCATTGATTTTGGCAATCAACACATCAATCTCAAAGGGTTTAGTAACAAAATCATCTGCCCCCATGTTCATCGCCATAATCATATCCATGTTGGTATTGCGGCTGGAAATAAAAATAATCGGTACTTTTGACACTTCACGGATCTTTTGACACCAGTAATAGCCATCAAAAATCGGTAAATTAATGTCTAACAAGATCAGCTGTGGCTCTTCCGCTTCAAAATCTGTAAAGACTTTTTCAAAATCTGTCGTTCCAAAGGTTTCAAACTGCCATTTTCCCAATTCTTCCATAATAAGCTGACGAATAACGCTCTCGTCTTCCACGATCATGATTTTTGCCATTTTTTCGACTCTCCTTGCCATTTGTTTAAGGGTAACAAATTTTTTTGAAGAACACCAATCTCTGCTTGCTTTTTTATAAAAAGTTCAAAAAAAGCGCCTACAATCCTGCAGACGCTTGTACTAAGATTTTATTCTATCACCAAGATGCCTTCTTCAAAAATCTTTCCCAAGAATAAAAAGACACCATCTGCCAGCAGTAAGCTCATATTTACCCCAAAGTAAATCGATAACCGCTCCAGCCAATCCCGCTTTGGACGATACTTCAAATAGAGAAAGACCAAAAAATTTACCCCATACGTAAAAATCGTCAAACCAATAATCACATCAACAATCATCTAACCACCTGTTTCTACACTTGTTATTCTTATCATGCACCTTAATGCAAACGATGTCAATTTAATTTTGAAAGCAGTTTCTCCTGATCTACTTCTGGAAATTGTTCCAGAAATTCCTGCAATTTTCGCAAGATAAGCGACAGCTTTCCTGCAACATCATTTTCCACTTGCAGTACCAATAAAGGCTCATGCAAACTCATTCGTAAAAGAAACCAGCCATTGCCAAAAGGTTCCCCGAAACGAATCCGAATCCCTTCTTCATTTTCTGAATCGATATGCCAGCCAGATTGCTTCCAACTTCCTAATTGTTCGATAACTTTTTCTCCCAATTGATGATAATCTACGGCTTTTAATGGAAAACGAACCTCCACGGTTTCAGCTGGCTGCTGCAATTCTTGAATCAAAGTGTCCAGTGTTTGTCCTTGATTTTTTAAATCAGGAAGCAGCATCAATAGTTTAGCAATCACGTAAGCACCGTCATCTAAAAAATAGTTTTCTTTAAATGCTGCGTGTCCACTAGTTTCAATTGCTAATTGGGAGTCGATTCCCTGTTCATTCAATTGAATCGCTTTATTGATTACGTTACGGTAACCGGAAATATAGCGCACTTGCTTGCCACCTGCGTTTTCGATAAACCTTCGTAAATGATCGGAAGTGGGGGAATTAGTGACGATACTGGTTCCCGGATGCTCTTTTAAAATAATTTTGCTTAACACTGCAATCAAATTGTTGCGGTTTAGCGCCTGCCCGCTGGCGGTCACTACCGCCGCACGATCCACATCCGTATCAAAAATAATTCCTAAATCTGCTTGATTTGCTAAAACAGCCTCCTTGATGCTGGCCATTGCCTCAGCATTATCCGGATTGGGAATATGATTCGGAAACATTCCATCTGGCGTTAGAAACTGTGAGCCCGTTGTATCCGCTCCTAATTCTTGTAAAATCTTCACAAAAAAACCGCCAGCACCATTTCCGGCATCTACCACAATTTTCCAGCCAAGCAATGGTTGTTTCTCCCCAATGCTCCGCCGAATTTTTTCAAGCAGATCTGCCGAATATTTTGGCAGTAACTGTGCTTGTTTGACGATTCCCACCTGTCCGTTTTCGTTGACCTGCGGATGAGTCAAAATCACTTGAATGTCTTCTTTTTCTGCGCCTCCCGATCTTGTAAATAGCTTTGCGCCATTATAATAAAAAGGCAAATGGCTGGCTGTCAGCATGATTGCAGCATCACAGTCAAATTCAGGGTAGCGGGTACTCATAAACATCGCCGGCGTAGTCGCCAGCTGAAAATCAATGACTTGGATTCCCTGCAAAACCAATTGCTGCACCAAAGCTGCCTTCAAATCATCCCCACTGATTCGACTGTCTTGTCCGATACCAAGCATCAGCTTTCCAGCTAGGTATTTTTCTTCATCGTTTTTTCGCAGCCAATAAACGATTCCATTGGCAATTTGAGTCATTGCCTCAGGTGTCAAAGTTGCTGGAAATTCTTCCGTGGCAATGGCAACGCCGCGAATATCCGATCCATTTCTCAAAACTGTCAATGCTTCTTCCATTTTATCGCCCCAATTCTCATTTGTTGTAATCGCTTTATATGAAGTATAACAAACTACTTCCCAAAAAGCAGTCCTTTTTAAGTATTTTTTACTTAAAAGAGCTGAAAAAAAATCCCTCATACAAGAGGGACTTCGATTATTTAGGTTCTATAATATTTAGTGT
>NZ_MAEK01000039.1:0-26764 GCF_009933265.1 Enterococcus sp. JM9B
AATGGCGCATCCCTTGAGTGCGTGGTATAACATCCCTCACGGAGTGGCTTGTGCTTCGTTATTGCCAACGATTATGAAATACAACAAAGAATTTACCGGTGAAAAATACCGGGATATCGCGGTGGCTTTAAAGGTTCCAAATGCCGCTACCCTTTCACTAGAAGAAGCTCGGGATGCTGCATGTGAAGCGATTGATCGCTTAAGTAAAGACGTAGGAATTCCCGCAACAATCTCAGAACTAGGCGTAAAAGCAGAAGACTTGCCACAGATTGCGGAAGATGCGTTTCGTGATGTGTGCACACCAGGAAATCCACGAGATACGACGGTAGCAGAGATTATTGCCTTGTACCAAAGTTTGATGTAAAAACAGTTAAACTAAATAGGAAATTTTATGGTGAATCTTAAATCTTTTGATTTAAGATTCATTTTTTATGGTTATAGGACTATAGAAGTCGCATAGAGATGATAAATTTTATAAATATAACGTTTATCCGTTGCTGTTTTTTTGAAAAAATTTAAAAAATAGGCACACTTTTTTCAATAAATTGTTATTTAAAATATGAAAACGTTTTATTTTAAGAGAATTATGTGATAAAATTTAAATAGAAACAGGAAAAATCTAATGAAAGGAGTAAAATTTAGTTTTTTTAAAGAATAAATACAGTTATTGTAAAATTATCAAAGTTCTAATTATTTTTAAGAAAGAAGGCGTATTTATTACAAGGAGGACAATGAAATGAATGGATTAATGAATTGGATGGAACGTTACATTTTGCCGTTGGCGACAAAAATTGGCTCAGAGAAGCATTTAGTTGCCTTACGAGATGCATTCATTGGAACGATGCCGGCAACGATGGCTGGAGCAATTGCAGTGTTGCTGAATGCATTTATGCGGGATTTTCCTAACACATATTTGGGACCAGAGAATGCGATTACAACATTTTTCACTCCAGTAATTGGTGTGAACGGATTGATTTGGAATGGGACACTAGCTGTCATGGCGATTATTTTTTCTTTATCCTTAGGAGCAAACTTGGCAAGAGCGTATGATGTTGACCCAGTTTCGGGAAGTATCGTAGCATTAGTGGCTTTTATCATTGGTCTGCCGGATGCAGCATCGGCAGTGTTGAATTTACCAGAAACTCTTTCAACAGATACGGCGGCGATCATTACAGAAGCCGGCGGGGTTTTAGAAGCAGTTGAGGGCGGTGGCCAAACGTTGACGCTGGGTGCCTGGGGATACTTTAATTTCAGTAAATATATGGGTGGTTCTGGCTTGTTTACCGCAATGATCTTTGGCTTCATTTCCGTGCTGATTTTTTCCTTTTTAATTCGTAAAAACATCATCATTCGGATGCCGGATTCTGTACCACCGGCTGTTTCCAAAGCCTTTGCGGCGATTATTCCTGCGGCGGTTTCGTTATATACCGTCGGAATCGTTCACTATTTGTTCCGTCAAGCAATGGGCATGCCGTTGATTGACTGGATTTCAGAAGCGATTCAAACACCTTTGATGAATCTTTCTCAAGGCTATGGAGCAGTTTTCATTATTGTTTTATTGGTTCACGTGCTGTGGTTTTTCGGGCTACACGGGACGAATATCATGTCACCGGTTTTACAAACACTTTATGGTACAGCAATGGTTGAAAACACCAATGCGTTTCAAAATGGCGAGCCGATTCCTTTTAGATGGGTGGCAGGATCATTTGAGGCATTTGTTTGGCCGGGAGGCGCCGGGGTGACATTGGTGCTCCTAATTTCCATTTTGATTTTTTCTAAACGAGCAGATTATAAAACCGTGGGTAAATTGGGGATTGCTCCAGGGATTTTTAATATCAATGAGCCAGTGATGTTTGGATTACCTGTCGTATTGAATGCATTGTTGATGATTCCATTCATTTTAGCACCTCTTGCTACAGCATCTATTGCATATTTCGCGACAATGGCAGGGTTTGTTCGACCAGTCGTAGTAAATGTCATTTGGGTGATGCCGACCATTCTTAGTGGATTCTTGGCAACAGCCGGAGATTGGCGGGCAATTGTTTTGACTCTCGTGAATCTTGGTGTTGCTGCAGTAATTTGGACGCCGTTTATTCTGGCTTCTAATCGAATCAACCCGAACAGTGA
This sequence comes from Enterococcus sp. JM9B, assembly GCF_009933265.1. Taxonomy (NCBI): domain Bacteria; kingdom Bacillati; phylum Bacillota; class Bacilli; order Lactobacillales; family Enterococcaceae; genus Enterococcus; species Enterococcus sp. JM9B. Next base: position 2,128 of record NZ_MAEK01000039.1, read on the forward strand.
AGAAATACCGAAAGAGGAGCAAGAAGATAGAAACCCAGATATTACAATCATTCCCTCGGAGGATTGATTTTGGAAGTATAAAAATAAACACAAAGCAGTTTGAGAATTGTTTCGCAGATTCTCAAACTGTTTCTCTTTTATTAATAAAAAAACGGTTGACATCTATTAAATTATTCAGTATTATTTGTACAATTCAAAATTATTAAAAAATTCTGTTAATTTAAAAAAGAAAGTTGGAATCCTGATGAAAGCAATGCAAATGAAGACAGTCTTATTATTATGACGGAGGGCTCACCTAATTAAAGGAGAGTCCTGTTTCGCATTGTATGGAACGGGAAGCCAAGCATCCCAGTTCCATGGGGTGCTTTTTTTATATTTCAAAATAAAAGTTTCAGCTTCAACCAAAAAATTTAGAAAACATTTTGATCAAAAAAAGGAGGAGAGTAATATGAGACAGATACAATTTTTTGATACTACATTACGAGATGGGGAACAAACTCCAGGTGTAAATTTTGATACAAAAGCAAAAGTTCAGATTGCCAAACAGTTGGAACGCTGGGGCGTTGATGTTATCGAAGCAGGATTTCCCATTGCTTCTGAAGGAGATTTTGAAGCAGTTCAAGCTATTGCTGAAGTAGCGGAAAAAATGACAGTTGCCGGACTAGCCCGCTGTCGAAAACCGGATATTGACCGTGTGACTGAAGCCTTAGTTCATGCGAAAAAACCACAAATTCATGTTTTCTTGGCAACAAGCCCCATCCATATGGAAACAAAATTACACATGACGGAAGCCGAAGTGTTGGCATCCATTGATGAACATGTCCGCTATGCTCGAGAACGATTTGAAAAAGTTCAATTCTCTCCAGAAGATGCGACACGTAGTGAACCGCAGTTTTTATTACAAGCTGTTCAAACAGCCATCCATGCAGGTGCAACCATTATCAATATTCCCGATACAGTCGGTTACTCGAATCCCACTGAGTATGGAAGCATGATTCATACTCTTATTACTGCAATCAATGATCCAACGATTATTTTCTCTTCTCATTGTCATGATGATTTGGGAATGGCAGCCGCAAATGCTTTGGCAGCTATTGAAGCGGGAGCCAATCGGGTGGAAGGAACCATTAACGGTATCGGTGAACGAGCAGGAAATACACCTTTAGAAGAAATTGCTTTGAGTTTAGCAACACGAGCTGATTTTTATCAGGCGGAAAGTCAAATTGTTTTTGGGGAAACGAAACGAACCAGTGATTTAGTTAGTCGATTGTCTGGTGTTAGTGTTCCGCGAAACAAAGCCATCGTAGGTGCAAATGCTTTTGCTCATGAATCAGGTATTCATCAAGATGGAGTCTTAAAAAATCCAGGAACCTATGAAATTATTTCTCCGGCCTTTGTAGGAGTCGCAACAAATTCCTTGCCATTAGGAAAACTGTCTGGCAGACATGCCTTTGTTGAAAAGATGAAGGCATTGGGCTTTACTTTTACCGAGGAAGAATTACACTTTGCTTTTAAAAGATTTAAAGCTTTGGCAGATAAGAAAAAAGAAATCAATGAGGAGGACTTATTCGCTTTAGTGTCAAGTCGAGAAAGAGCAGACTATCAATTAGACCAATTGATAATTAATTATTCTCTTGAGAAAGTACATGCAACAGTTACTATTTCAGAAAATGGCCAAACCTTCACAAAATCCGATCAGGGAGCGGGTAGTATTCAAGCTATTTATCAGACGATTGATCGTTTATTGCCTACATCTACGACACTGGCTGATTACCAGATAAAAAGTATCACATCTGGAGAAGATGCCCAAGCGGAAGTTTATGTGAGTGTGAAAAATGAGAATGGTCAAACGGTTCATGGTACAGGAATCGATTTTGATGTCCTACATGCTTCTGCAAAAGCTTATCTGCAAGCAAAGGGACGAATAAAAACTGAGGTGAGCAAAAATGAGTAGAAAAATCGTAGTGCTGGCGGGAGATGGTATTGGTCCAGAAATCATGGCAGCTGCACTTGATGTGTTTCATCAACTAATCCAAATCAAACAATGGGATTTTATTCTCGAAGAAGAGCCATTTGGTGGCAAGGGAATTGATGTGGCTGGGGAACCTTTTCCTGATAAAACAAAAAAAGCGTGTGAAACAGCCGATGCTATTTTACTTGGTGCGATTGGGGGACCAAAGTGGGACAAAGCCCCCGAAAGACCAGAACAGGGACTATTGGCTTTGCGAAAACAGCTAAAGCTTTATGCAAATATCCGACCAATCCAGATGTCACCGGTTTTGACTGATTTTTCTCCACTGCGTCCAGAGATAGTTTCAGGAGCGGATTTTGTGATAGTTCGAGAATTGACAGGCGGAATTTATTTTGGAAAACCGCGAACACGAACGGATGAAGCAGCCTTAGATACCTGTCGCTATGAAAAAAATGAAATCCAACGTATTCTTCGCTATGCCTTTCAATTGGCACAAACCCGCAGAAAAAAAGTAACCTCCGTGGATAAAGCGAATGTCTTGGCAACAAGTAAGCTTTGGCGACAAGTTGCCGAAGAAGTAGCACAAGAGTTTCCTGAGTGTGAGTTGGAGCATCAATTTGTCGATTCCGCTGCAATGTCCTTAATCAAAGAACCTCGACGGTTTGATGTGGTAGTAACTGAAAATCTGTTTGGAGACATTCTCAGTGATGAAGCCTCTATGATTCCAGGTTCATTGGGAGTGATGCCTAGTGCCAGTCACAGCATTGATGGCCCTTCCTTGTATGAGCCAATCCATGGATCTGCACCGGATATTGCCGGTTTGGGTATCGCCAATCCAGTATCTATGTTGCGTTCCCTGGCGATGATGTTACGGGAAAGTTTTAAAGAAAGAGAAGCAGCTGATTGGATCGAAACTGCCTGCACCGAAGTAATGGAGGAAGGTATTTTTACGAAAGATCTAGGTGGAACTGCAACAACCCAAAGCTTTACAAAAGCTGTTCAAGCAAAGATTAGGAGGAAAACGGATGGAAACACTATTTGATAAACTATGGCATCGTCATGTTGTAACAGGAGAAGATGGCACAGCACAACTGTTATATGTCGATCTTCATTTAATTCACGAGGTAACTAGTCCGCAAGCGTTTGAGGGGATACGGCAAGCAGGGAGAACCCTACGACATCCGGAAAAAACTTTTGGGACGATGGATCACAATGTTCCTACAAAAGATATTTTTGAAATTAGAGATTTAATTGCTAAAAATCAAATGGATGCTCTACGAAACAACTGCAAAGAATTTGGTGTCGAACTTTGCGATAATGGGAGCAAAAATCAAGGAATTGTCCATATGGTAGGTCCAGAATCAGGCTTGACACAACCAGGAAAAGTTATCGTTTGCGGAGACTCCCACACAGCCACTCACGGGGCATTTGGTGCATTGGCTTTTGGCATTGGTACGAGTGAAGTGGAGCATGTTTTTGCCACCCAAACAATTTGGCAGCAAAAACCGCAAAATATGGGAATTAAAATTACTGGAACATTAGCTCGAGGGGTATATGCTAAAGACATTGTTTTAGCACTGATTGCAAAATATGGCACTGACTTTGGCGTAGGGTATGCCGTAGAATTTTTTGGGGAGACGATTTCAGCGCTTTCAATGGAAGGGCGAATGACGATTTGTAATATGGCGATCGAAGGAGGAGCTAAAATGGGAATGATTGCTCCTGATGAAAAGACTTTTGATTATATTACCGGGCGTCGTTATGCTCCTAAGGATATGCAAAGGGCAATCCAAGATTGGGAGCAGCTTTACACGGATGACGAGAAAGCTTTTGATATCATTTTAGAACTAGACGCTGGAGAATTGGCACCATTTGTTACATGGGGAACTAATCCAGAAATGGGTATTCCAGTGACGGGTACTTTTCCGGAAATTGAGGATATGAACGATGAACGAGCCTATAATTACATGGCACTTTCACCGGGACAAAAACCGGAAGACATAGAGATTGGGTATGTTTTTATTGGTTCTTGCACCAATGGTCGATTGTCCGATTTGCAAGAAGCAGCGAAGATGGTTGCTGGTAGAAAAATTAAAGATTCGATTACAGGAATCGTTGTTCCCGGTTCCCGTCCAGTTAAACATGCGGCAGAGGCAATTGGCTTGGATCAAATTTTTAAACAAGCCGGATTTGAATGGCGGGAACCAGGTTGCTCCATGTGCTTGGGAATGAATCCAGATCAAGTACCTGCAGGTGTTCACTGTGCCTCCACAAGTAACCGTAATTTTGAAGGTCGGCAAGGAAAAGGTGCACGAACACATTTATGCAGCCCAGCAATGGCAGCAGCAGCGGCTATTTATGGCACTTTTGTAGATATTAGGGAGGAGAAAATCTATGGAAACATTTAACCAACATCAGGGAACCATTGTCCCGTTAATGAATGATAATATTGACACGGATCAGATTATACCCAAAGACTATTTAAAGCGAATTGAAAAAACCGGGTTTGGACAATTTTTATTTGATGAGTGGCGGTATCTGGAAGACCGATCTCCCAATCCAACATTTTCTCTGAATCAACCCCAATATCAAGGGGCAACGATTTTAATCACAGGGGATAATTTTGGTTCAGGATCTTCGCGAGAACATGCCGCGTGGGCGCTCCAGGATTTTGGCTTTCATGCAATCATTGCCGGTAGTTACAGTGATATTTTTTTTATGAATGCAATGAAAAATGGGTTATTGCCACTCGTGATGCCAGTAAAAATCCGTCAACAATTAGCAGCACTTTCTGGTGACAGCAAAATTATCATCGACCTGCCAGCACAAAAAATTATTACATCTTTTGGTGAGTTTCCTTTTGATTTTGATCCTGATTGGAAAGAAAAGCTGGTCAACGGGTTGGATGACATCTCGATTACATTGACCTATGCAGAAAAAATTGATGCTTATGAAAAGACGATTCCAAGTTATTATGTATAGAAAAAAGCCAAGAAGAATCTGCGCTGATTTTTCTTGGCGGTCCTTTTATTTTTTTAATTGAAACGACATCGTTACAGGGTTGTGATCGGAATTTTGAAATTTTTGATCCATGACTTGGACCTGTTCGATTTGGATATTATCGGAAACTAAGAAACCATCCACAAGGGAAACATAGCTTTTATCTGGGTCATAGGGAATATTTGATGCCCGAACAGATGGAACTTTAGCTGACTGTAAATCAGCCGTTGGAATTGAAAAATGTTTTGGCAAGTCTTCGACAGGAAACGGGTGTGTCCAAGTTTCACGTTCTTTTTTTGTACCAAAAACTTCCGGACTGTTACCAATCAAATCGTGGTTGTAATCACCGGCAACAATGACATAATGACCTTGTTCATATTCCTCCGACATTTTTGAAAATAATTTTGTCAATTGCGCCTCATGAATGGTGGGATCTTTTGTAAATGCAGATAGGTGGAGATTGATCATAGTCAGCGTTTGATTATCTGCTACAGCGACATGGCTAACTGAAAAAGTGCGGTCTAGGTCAAAGAATTTATTGAAATTTGTTTCAATGGGTAAAGAGTAGCGGGTACTTTCAGTTATTTCTCCCTTGGCTAGAGAAACCAGACCAGATCTTGCCTTACCGATTGGTTGCGTAAAGGGATAGAAAAGATACGCTGAGTCATAGTTTTGGGCAAAAACACTGGAATAATCAGTAAGATTATTTTCCAGCCATGCGACTTGATCAACATGGCGGGAACGATCACCTTCTACATCAACTTCTTGAAAGAAGGCAATATCCGGGTCAGCTTCTTGAACAGCAGCCGTGATTCCGGTCATATTTTTCTTCACTTCTGCTTCATCATAGGCCCGTGAATACTTTCCGCTGTCCATGAAGAAACTGAAATCTTGTGAATAAGCACCAAAACCAATATTAAACGTTAAAGCTTTATAAGTCGTATCTGTTTGTAAATGATTTGTTTGGTTGTGAGCAATAGTCAGCGTTTGTTTGTCCGGCAATCGATCATAGCTAAGAAATAGATACGCCAAATACCCACCAAAAATCAGAATAAGTCCTAATAACAAACTACCAATTATTTTTATCATTTTTTTCATCATTTTCCTCCTTACAGTCTCAATTATCATAACAGAAGATTGAAATTTGCGGAATCTATTTGTTTAGAATTCAAATGCTCACTTTTTTCCAAAATCTGGGGTACAATAAGTGAAAGGAGAGGATTCTCATGACGGTTTATGATTATCAGGCAACAACAGAAGATGGCAAAAAATATTCTTTAGATCAGTATAAAGGTAAAGTTCTGGTGATTGTCAATACGGCAACCAAATGCGGTTTAGCACCGCAATTTGAAGAATTAGAGCAACTGTACAAGACGTATCAGGAACAAGGATTTGTTATTTTGGGTTTCCCATCCAACCAATTTAAACAAGAAGTAAGTTCCAGCAAAGAAGCAGCAGAAAGTTGCCGAAGGACTTATGGAGTGACCTTCCCAATGCATGAGATTGCTGAAGTCAATGGAGAAAACGCACTGCCGCTATTTAAATATCTCGAAGAACAAGCGCCAGGAACCCTTGGAAAAGCATTGAAATGGAACTTTACTAAATTTTTGATTGATCGTGAGGGAAATGTGGTTCAACGATTTGCACCACAAACGAATCCTCAAAAAATGACCGAAGAAATTGAAGAGTTGTTAAAAAAATAAAGACAGCAGAAAACGTCTGATTGGTTTGGGATAAATTCCATCCAATCAGATGTTTTTTTTTGAAAAAATATTGACAAAAATTATACATCGCTTTATTATACTCGTGTAACGAGGTATTAGATAAAAGGATGTGAAGAGTTGGAACTGGATAAAGAAATTTTGCGGGGATATATTGATCCGATAATTCTTAGTATTTTAGCGAAAGAAGACAGCTACGGATATGATGTTGCACGGCAGGCGAAAATTTTGAGTGAGCAATCCTTTGAATTAAAGGAAGGTACGTTGTATGTTGCCTTCAAACGCTTAGAAAAACATGGCTATGTGACAAGTTATTGGCAGGAAGGACAAGCGGCACGACGCAAGTACTATCATCTCACTGAAAGCGGGCTTGCTTTTTTAAAACATAAACAACAAGAATGGCTATTTATCAAAAAATTAATGGATACTTATTATGAGGGAGTAGATAAAGCATGATCTTTTCACCAAAGACGGAAGAAGCAATGACTCGTTTTGCAAAAGAGGCGATTAAGAACTCGCTGGATAAAAGCGAATTGAGCTATTTTGAACGATTGGAATTAAAAGCCAAGCAACTACAAGAGAAAACAAAGAAAAGTTTTGGTACCAATCGTGAGGAAGAAACCGCAGAGTTGACGAGTTATATGCGAGACTATATGGAGCAATTGATTAATGAAGAGGGGTTGTCAGAAACCGATGCATTCGCAAAAGCAAAGGCGGTTTTTCAGATAGACAGCTCGAATCATTCAGAAGCAGAAAAAAAGCAAGAACGTCTCGCTTATTATGAAAATCTCGATCCAGCGACAGAAGAAGCAATCGGGCTTTCCTATGGCAGTCGCATGTTTCTAGGTACAGTGATCGGGGCAGTTCTGGGAATCTTTGGTCAGATTTTTTATGATGGAGCAATTTTCGGTGTGGTTTTATGGATTATGTTGGGATTGGGATTATTGTTTGGCCTGGGATTAGGGATGGCAAGTCACGCCAAAATTTCAAAAAGCAGGATAGAAAGATAAAGACAGTAAGTATAGGCGGACTGTATCAACAGATTGTTTGGAAAACTCACGCGTCTTTTTAAAATCTTTTAAAAGGGCGGTGAGTTTTTGTTGTGATTTACCCGATATCATTTATTTCAAAAAGTAAATTTGTTCTTTTTTTGTTTTTTTGTTACAAAAGTGGGAAACGTTTACTATAATAAATAAAAGCGAATATTTTTTAGGGAGGAAATGGATGAGCGGAAAATTTGGAAAGTTTGAAAAAGCAATCAGTTTTTTTATTGATCTGTTGTTGGCACTCTTGGTTTTAGTCGTACTGGTAGTGATGGCAGAAGCAGTCTACACAATTATTAAACAGGTAATTCCGTTAAAAGAAATCAGCGACTTATCGATTTTGATTGAGGAAATAGCTACGTTGTTCATTTTACTGGAAATCGTTTTGATGTTGCTGCGCTACGTGAAAGAGGGACATCACATTCCCGTTCGCTATCTGATCTTGATCAGTATTACAGCAATCTTGAGGGAACTGTTGTTGGCTCATGGTGGAGGATTAGAAACTCTCTTTTTAGCAGGAGCTATCCTAGTTTTAGTTGTGGTTTTGATGCTATTGGAAAGAGTCAAAGCCTTTCATGGAAAAGATTCATAAAAAAATCGACCCAAAATGAGTCGATTTCTCTACTTAAATCAGAGGAATGGCAATAGTGAAACAAGTCCCTTTCTCTGAGCTTTCTAAGTCTAAAAGCCAATCATGTTTCTTGATGATGGAGGCAACAACAAACAGCCCCAATCCTGTTCCGCCATCTTCAGACTTCGTAGTATAAAACGGCGTGAATATTTTGCTTTCGATGGCTTTTGAAATTCCCGGTCCATTGTCTTGAACAACCAGTACAGCGAATTTTTTCTTTTGTAAAGCAGCTGAATGCTGTTGAAATTGTTTCGTCTGCTTCTGGTTTGCAGGTGTCAGATTGACTTGGATCACGGCATTGTTTCCGGCAGCTTGAAATGCATTGGTAATTAAATTATAGAGTAAAACCTGCAAATCATCTGCTTCAAAAAAACTTTCCCCTACTTCTTCAGCGGATAGTTGAAGGTTCACCGTTTGAGGAATCAGCACATGCATCGTTTGAACGGCTTCTGTCACGACGTTTTTTAAATCAAGATTTGTCCGAGGACGGGTATCACTTTTTGAAAAACGCAGGACGTTTCCGGCTAATTGTTGACCTTTTTTTGCTGCTTGATAAATTTCTTTTAAATCTTCCTGCAACACTTCATCTTCTTGATGTTCCTCCAAAAGAAGTTGGATATTTCCTAATAGGGGAGTCAAGAAATTGTTCATGTCGTGGACAATCGAAGTAGTAAGCAAACCGACTGTTTCAAGTTTTGATTCCTGTTGAAAAATTTTCTCTGTTTCATATCGTTCTGCCAGCAGCTTTTGCTTTTCTTGAAGACGCATATTTTCTACATAGGCCTGATTGCGTTTGGCATAACTTCGTAAATTTAGAAGGGTTAAGGCAATCAGGGCCAAAAGAAGGAAGAAAAGTCCTAAAAGAATCAGGATTTCCTGCAGGGTAATTCCACTTCGTTGGTTGACATCTGAATTGCTGGCTACGATCCAACGAGCTTTACCGATCGTCACCCATTGATACGCACTTATTTTTAATGTCTTTCGAGGTTTGTCTTCTGTCCACCAGTAAGAATAGTAGGACAGGGTTCCGTGGTCGTGGGTGGCCTGGACTTCTTGCAGGTGTTCCAGATCAGAAAGATCCAAATCAGGAAATTTTTTTCTGCGGTCTTGAATAATATCCCAGCCGATTTGTTCTTCAACTGGGTGAACCAGCACACGGAAGTCTTCATTTTTAATCATGGTATAGCCATAATAATCATTGTCCTCAGGAAGAATCTCATTTTGGTAAAGTTTTTCCAAATTAAGAGGGACAACAAGGGTTGCATGCACCGATTTATCGTGGTTCGTTACGGGTTGGTAGAGATTGATATAGGAAGCGTTATTAGCAAAAAATTCTTTGCCGTTTTGAATGATGTTTCCTGCCAAAGCGTCCTCAAAATAAGAATCCTTTTGAATAAAAGCAGGGAGTTGTGCTATTTTCTCCAACCGGTTATCGGTGTAGCTGTAACCTTCTAACAGATTTCCCTCGGTATCTAGCAGATAGATTCCTTCAAGCGCTTGATTTGCAGGTTGAAAGTCATTAATCAATCGATTTTTTTTGGGTAGCTGGGTAAGCTGGTCTTCGTTAAAAAAGTCCAAAGAATAATTTTCTAAAATATCTGAATAGTTTTGAATGGATAAGGACCAGACTTTTGTTGCATAATCATTGATTTTCGTTAATTGATTTTTGTTTAACTTCATGGCTTGTTCTCGTGTGTTATGATAGCTGGTAATTGTTAAGATGATACCGAGAAGGGTTAATACGGCTACACTGAGCAAACCAATTGTCAACCATTTATTTGAAGGTTTATTTTCCATAACAGATCCTTTCGAAAAATAAAGTATAAAGGAGAAAAACGATGCGCAATGACAAAATATTAATCGTTGATGATGATCCGGCGATTCGGCGTCTAATTTGGAAATCGCTGCAAGCAACCGGTATCTTGATTTATCAAAGTGAATCCGTAGAAAAAACCCTCGATATCATGTCACGAGTCCAGTTTGATTTATTTCTTTTAGATATCACTTTGGATTATGAAAATGACGGGTTTCATCTGGCACAAATGATACGAGAAACAGATCCAATTGTACCCATTTTATTTCTAAGTGGAAAGACCAGCGAAAATGATATTATTGCTGGTCTCGAGATGGGGGCGGATCAGTATATTACGAAACCATTCTCACCAAATCTGTTAAAAGCGCAAATTTTAGCAACGTTAAATCGAGGCAAGGTGATTCGCAAACAAAGCCGACATCCTCAAACCGTGGAGATTGAAGTGGGGGATTTTCGCTTTGATAAAAGCCGCTACCAACTGTTCAAAAAAGATCAGTTAATCAAGTTATCCTCTAAGGAAACTCAGTTCATGCAGTTCTTTTTGGAAAATCCTGATCAAGTATTCTCGAAGGAACAAATCTATCAGAGCGTATGGGACGATGGGGTGTTAGATAACAATACCATCATGGTTTTTATCAATCATCTCCGCAATAAAATCGAAGATGATCCAAAAAATGCCCGCTACTTGCGAACGATTTGGGGAATCGGCTATACTTTCATTCCCGATGGAAAAGATTAGAAAAGTTCCTCTAAAAAGGCAAAATAAATGCCCAGCGCCAGCAAGTCGGCCGTTCCACCCGGGCTTAAATTACGAGTGATCAGCAGTGAATCATACGCAGCTAATTCATCGACTAATTTTTCAGCAGAAAGATTGGCTTGATGAATTTTTTTTGTCTCCTCTTTAACGGTTTGCCAAGCGGAGAAACCACCACGGTGCAAAAGGTTACTGTCCTCGATTTCACTCATCAACAAAACCATTGCCCGTAGTAAGACGTTCTCTTTTTTTTCCGTTCTATTTTCCCGTAAGAAAGGTAGCAGCAGTTGAGATAACGCTGGATAACCTTGCGCAGCTTCTCCTCGAATTCCAGTGATTCCCTGTTCCAAATAAAGTTTTTCACCATAAGTCAGTTTTTCTTTTAGGTGTAATGCTTCAAAGTCTTGTTTGATGACATGCTGGGTCATTTTCGCGCTGAGTTGCAAAATGTTAGCCGTGTCTTTTTCGGAAAAGGGGAGTCTTTCTTTTTGCAGATAGAATCCCGTAGCAGCGAGCAAAACAGCAAAAGAAAAGTTGGCCCCTTTATGGGTGTTAACTCCTTTTGTGTCTTGCAACATTTTTTTTTCAGCCTCAATTCCTAACCGTCGAACTTTTTCAAATAATTCTGGAAATGTCCCTTGATGGGTATAGCCAGCTTCGGCATAGTGAAAAAAGAAAGGCGCAAGGCTGGTGATGCTATCAATGAAGGTATAGAAATCCATATCTTGGTGTGCACCGTTTGTTTGTCGATCCACCAATCCCGGCTTTGGTGACAAAGCTACTTCGTACAGCAATGCCTTTTCGGCAAAAGCAGCGATTTGTTGCGATGGGTTACTCAATTTGATGACGCTCCATTTCTTTAATGATAAATTGTAAGGAGTGATCCAAGTGCTCATGAGTAATCAAAGTAATCTGATCAATATTATTGGTTCTCATGCCGCGATAGATCAGCCAATGTTCCTCCAATGCTTTGGAACGGCGAGCAGATGCGCGAATAGCAATGTCGCGAAAATAAACCAAATAGGCCTGCAATTCTGTAACGATTTCTTTTAGACGCAGCATTTGGCTTTTTTGATAAATAAATGAATTGAATTCAGAAAAATTGGCCAGCAAATCATCTACCTTGTCTTCTTGGTTAAAGGCTTCTCCGCGCTCAAGCAATGCCTTGAGCGCGTCAAAGTCAGCATCGGTCATCAGTTCCATTGCCTTAATGGTCGCTAAAGTATCCAATGATTTGCGAATATCGTAGATTTCATGGGCGTCCTTGATACTGATTCCTTTCACTAAAATGCCAATTTTTGGAATATGTTCAACTAATTGTTCCTCGGTAAGCTTTTGCAAAGCAAAACGAATCGGTGTTCTGCTGATATTTAAAACATCGGAGAACTCTTTTTCATTGATTCGTTCGCCGGCAGGAATGTCGCCTAAGATAATTGTTTTACGAAAAGCTTCGTAAACTAGGACTTTCAATGGTTTATTTTGAGATAAATCTAAGTTTTTTTTGACCGCTTCAATCGTGGGGTTCATAAAAAATCTCCTTTGGTTAAACGAATAATCCCCTTTATGATAATTCATGCAGCATAATTTATCTACATTTCAGGTTAACTTTCCCATTTTTTGTGATTATTTGGTAAACTAAAACCGAGGCGTATTGTACGCCTCGGTTAAAAGTGTCCATCGATCTATTGAGGAATATATAGTGGCATATGTCCCAAGAGAACGATCGTTACGATGAAAATAGCGAAGATTCCCAGAGCGTATTTTGCGGATTCTTTTTGCCAAGCACCCATGTCTAAGCCGGTCAAACGTAAGAGCAGATAGATGAAGGCAACTAGTGGGCTTAACAAGTGGAACGCTTGACCCATTAATGAAGCAAGGGCCATTTGCATATTGGTAAAGCCGTAAGCTTGTCCAGCTTCTGCCAAAACAGGTAAGACACCAAAGTAAAACCCATCATTAGAAATAAAGAAGGTACCGGGTGCGGAGATAAGGGCAATAACGATTCCCCAGAAACCAGCCAATTGTTTAGGAATGATTTGAGTAAAGCTGTTTGCCAATGCTTCTGCCATTCCGGAGCCTTGGAAAAGACCCATGAACACGCCGGCAGCAAAAACTAAGATAACTACTTGCACAGCATCGCCGCCGTTTGCGCCGATTCGTGCTGATTGATCTTTCAAGACAGGATAGTTGACCATCAAAGCGATACACGTTCCAACCAAGAATAAAAGCAAAGGAGGCATTTCAAGAGCAGGAATAAAGGAACCTGCCACCAACCAAGCAATTAGCAAAATAGTCAAAAGACCGTTGAAGATGAAGTTTTTTGGTCGACGGATTTGCAAAGTATCAGGATCAGTAACTGTAGTCATTTCTTCAATTTCTGCTGCGGTTAATTCAGTAACACCAAGACGGGCACGTTCTTGTTTACCCATTCGACGAGCAACGAAGAAAATTACGTAAAGAATTGAGAGAATCATTCCAGGTGCCAGATAAGTCAGAATGTCGGCATCAACTTTTAAAACTGCCATCGCACGAGCCGTTGGGCCGCCCCAAGGCAATAAATTCATAATCGTGTTTTGTAAAATAATCAAAACACCCAGATTCATCATTTTCATATCTAATTTTTTATAGATAGGAATAAAAGCCGAGCAACAAATCAAGGTGGTCGTTGTTCCGTCACCGTTCAGTGATACGGCAGCAGCAACAACTGCAGTTGCCATCAGTACTTTCATTGGATCACCTTTTGCAAAAAGAATCATTCGCTTGGTGATAGGATCAAAAAGTCCGGCATCCAACATAATTGAGAAATAGAGAATGGCAAACAGCAACATAATTCCAGTGTTCGATGTGGTTTTGATTCCTTCTAAAACAAAATCACTGATATTTCCTTTTTTCGAGACGCCAGCAATCATTGCTACCAATGTGAATAGCAGTGGAATAATTACCAAGGAGGTAAATGGCGACATCTTTTTCTTCATGATTACATACATAAAGATGATAATCATGGCGTAAGAGAGTATAGTCAATAGCATTTTTCTTCTTCCTTTCTTTTTTGAGCTAGCGAAATGAAAGCGTTGTCACTGAATATCAATAAAAAAACGAAAGAACATTAACAATAATTTCACAAAGTGTTTTTTTATTAACAGCATTTCGCTTGACGACCATAGAATAATCAAAAAGGAACAAACTTAAAAGAGCAGAAAGAAGAAAAGAACAGAAAAAAAACAATTTGGTCTATCTAATCTTATCAATAGCTTAAAAATATATTAATATTTTCTTAACGATAATAAAAACGCTGATATAGCGGGATTTTTATGTATTTAATAAGCGTTTTCAGTTAATTGAAACAACAAAAGAACAATTTTGACAGCGGAATCTTCTAGAAGATTGGTCTATAAACTATATAATAGAGACGACAAGAACTAAGAGGAAAGGAGTGGGAATATGAGGTTGTTTAAAAGGCTGTTTGGAAAATCACAAGAGTCAGAAAATGCGCCAATTGAAAGTGTTTTAGAGGAAAAAACAGCAGATGATGAGCAGTGGGAACCGGTGCCTGCCTTTATTGAAGCAGATGCCGCCGACTATCAACTTGTCAGTGTGATTGCAACGGCGATTGCCGCAGGAGATCATCCGGAAAGTCAATTTGCTGTCAAACGAATCATGCAGCGCAATCCTGAAGCCCGGACAGTCTCGATCATTGCTGCTAGCTTGGCGGCGGAAATAAAAGAAGAGAGTCAATTAGTGGTAACAAGTATTTCAAGAAAAAAACAATAAGATGGGAGGATTATTATGTTACGCAAATTTAAAATTTCAATTGATGGAAAAGAATATTTAGTGGAAATGGAAGAAATCGGAGGGGTGCCGCAGCCGATTGTACCTTCAACAGAAACACCAGCTGTTCCAGCTGCACAAGCAACCCCTTCACCAGTCGCTCACGAAGAAGAAGTACCGGCTGCTAGTATTCCCGTAACGGGTGCCGGAGAAGATGCGATGGCCGCACCGATGCCAGGTACGATATTACGCTTATTGGTAAATGTAGGGGATCAAGTCAAAGAAAACCAACCCCTAATGATTTTAGAAGCTATGAAAATGGAAAATGAAGTCGTTGCTGGAAAAGCCGGCACAGTCGCTGGAATTCATGTGACGCAAGGGCAAGTAGTCAACGCAGGAGATCCATTGATCACCATTCAATAGACAACAGATCGTAGAAGGAACAATTAAGAAGGAAGTGAAATCGTGGAAACACTTATTCAAGGAATCACGTCGATTACCGGCGGACAAATTATCATGATGCTTATCGGAGCATTACTGATGTATCTAGGAATCAAAAAAGAATACGAACCAACATTACTTGTGCCAATGGGCTTAGGAACAATGTTGGTCAATTTTCCCGGATCAGGAGTTTTGACACAAACCGTGGGAGGCGTCCAACAAGAAGGCGTCTTCGATATTTTATTCAAAGCCGGAATCGGCACTGAACTTTTTCCATTATTAATTTTTATCGGCATTGGCGCCATGATCGATTTTGGCCCATTGCTGCAAAATCCGTTTATGTTGCTGTTTGGTGCGGCTGCCCAGTTCGGGATTTTCTTCACCATCATCGTAGCGGTATTGTTTGGCTTTGATATCCGAGAAGCAGCTTCAATTGGGATTATCGGTGCAGCCGATGGACCGACAGCGATTTTTGTAGCCAACACTTTGGCAGAAAATCTTTTAGGACCAATCACAGTAGCTGCATATTCTTATATGGCACTGGTTCCAATTATTCAACCTATTGCGATTAAAGCAGTCACAACGAAAAAAGAACGTCAAATTCGCATGCACTATAAAGCGGAAAACGTATCTAAAATGACCAAAATTCTTTTCCCAATCATCATCACGGTGGTTGCTGGATTTATCGCACCAATTTCCTTGCCGTTAGTTGGATTCCTGATGTTTGGTAATTTATTGCGGGAATGCGGCGTGCTGGATCGTTTATCACTCACAGCTCAAAACGAATTGGTTAATATTATCAGTATTTTGTTGGGTCTAACGATTTCTTTCAAAATGCAAGCTGATCAATTCTTGAATGTTCAAACATTGATGATCATTGCCTTTGGTTTAGTTGCCTTTATTATGGACTCAATCGGTGGGGTGTTGTTTGCGAAATTATTGAATCTGTTCCGCAAAGAAAAAATCAACCCAATGATCGGTGCGGCGGGTATTTCTGCCTTCCCAATGTCAAGTCGGGTTATTCAAAAAATGGCAACAGACGAAGATCCTCAAAACTTTGTCTTGATGTATGCTGTGGGTGCGAACGTTTCCGGACAAATTGCTTCGGTTATTGCCGGCGGATTACTATTAGCATTCTTTAGTTAACCCTGTTGGTTTAGTGAACAGGATAAAGCAAGGAGGAAAGTAAAATGAACGTAAATGTAGCAGATATATGGACAGCGTTAGAATTGATGGTCTTTGGAATGGGCGGCGTCTTTTTAGTATTATTTATCTTATATCTGGTTTCTCAAGGACTATTAAAATTTTTCCCGGCAAGTAAGAAATAGAAAAGGAGACGGACATGTTTACCTTAAAGAGACTTTGGCTGGATCGTGATCCTCAGGCTTTGAAGCTGTGGACAGAATTGATGGTGAAGGCTCATCTTGATCCAAATGAGAAAGTCGAGTATACAGTTGGAATTTTTTCCGGAAATCAGCTTGCGGCGACGGGATCTTTTGACCGTAATATCATCAAATGTGTTGTCGTCTGTAAAGATTTTCAATCTGAGAATTTATTGACTCAACTTATTATGCATTTGATGGCAAAAATGCGCGAGGAATCTTTCACCCATGTATTAGTTTATACAAAGCCCGGCAATGAAGAAATTTTTCATTCGTTAGGCTTTCAGCCAATCATTGCCAGTAGCCAGATTCTTTTTATGGAACAGGGTTCGCCCAATTTTAATGATTATCTAAATTTATTGCGTCACCTTAAAAAAGAAGGTCTGGCAAGCAGTATTGTAATGAACGCCAATCCCTTTACCAAAGGTCACCAATATCTGGTGGAATATGCTGCCAAAAACAGCAATCAGGTATATGTATTTGTGGTTTCTGAAGACCGTTCAGAATTTACTACTGAAGAACGACTCGATATGGTTAAACTGGGAGTCGCTCATTTACCTAATGTTACAGTGGTTCCCACGAAGGATTATCTGGTCTCTTCTGCGACTTTTCCTTCCTATTTCTTGAAGGATCAAGCAGAGATGACTGTGGCAAAAATCCAAGCAGAGGTAGATTCACGCCTGTTTAAAGAGCGAATTGCGCCAGTGTTGACAATCTCTAAACGTTTTGTTGGAGAGGAACCTTTTTCGGAGGTAACAGAAATTTATAACCAAAGTATGCGGGAAATTTTTGCGGATAAATTAGAACTGATCGTTTTGCCGCGAAAAGAAATAAAAGGAACGATCATCAGCGCCACCAAGGTACGAGAGGCAATCAAAAACCATGAGGAACAGCTTCTTTTAGATTTTTTGCCGAAAACGACTTACGATTATCTAAAAGAGCATAAAAAAATATAGAGGTGAAACACAGTGGAAATAGTTAAAAATGCAGTTGCTGGAACAGTAGAATCCAGTGATATCATGATTACTGTTGACCCAAATGAAACCGAAGAAATCTCGATTCATTTAGAAAGCAGTGTGGAAAAGCAATTCGGAAATCAAATTCGTAAAGTCATTGAAGAAACCCTTCAAAAGTTAGGGATTACTTCTGCGAAAATCACTGCTGTTGATAAAGGTGCGTTGGATTGTACAATTCAAGCCCGGACGATTACGGTCGCCCATCGTGCAGCAGGTATCGAATCCTATGACTGGAAGGAGATAGACTCATGGAACGTTTAAGAAGAACAATGATGTTTGTGCCCGGCGCAAACGCCGCAATGCTTCGTGATGCACCCTTATATGGCGCTGATTCCATCATGTTTGATTTAGAAGATGCCGTTTCTTTAAAAGAAAAAGATTCTGCTCGTACACTGGTTCACTTTGCTTTACGCACATTTGATTACAGTAGCGTTGAAACTGTCGTACGGATCAATGGTTTGGATACGACAGGGGCGCAAGATGTCGAAGCAATGGTTCTAGCGGGTGTTGATGTAATTCGTTTACCTAAAACAGAAACTGCCCAAGATATCGTGGATGTCGATCAAGTTATTACTGATGTCGAAAAAAACAATGGTATCCCAGTTGGTACAACCAAAATGATGGCAGCGATCGAATCAGCAGAAGGCGTTCTGAACGCTCGGGATATTGCTAAAGCATCAAATCGTTTGATAGGAATTGCTTTGGGAGCAGAAGATTATGTTACCAACATGAAAACCCGTCGTTTCCCTGACGGACAAGAATTGTTCTTCGCTCGCAGTATGATTTTACATGCTGCTCGTGCCGCGGGGATTGCCGCAATCGACACCGTTTATTCAGATGTTAATAATACAGAAGGCTTCCAAGATGAAGTTCGCCGAATCAAACAATTAGGTTTTGACGGGAAATCAGTCATCAATCCTCGGCAAATTCCTTTAGTCAATGCAATTTACGCACCAAATGAAAAAGAAATCCAAAACGCAAAAGAAGTGATCTGGGCCATTCGTGAAGCAGAAGCAAAAGGATCAGGAGTCATTGCGTTAAATGGTAAGATGATCGATAAACCAATCGTTGAACGGGCAGAGCGTGTGATTGCCTTGGCAAAAGCTGCCAAATTGATTACTGAGGAGGATATTTAGACATGGTTATGAATAAAGTAGGAAAAGATATCCCTCAACCATATGCAGAAAAATATGGCGTATATGAAGGAGAACTAGCACATATCGCAGAGTATCAAGAAGCAAGCCGAAAAATCAAACCAGTGAAACCACGAGACACAAAATTATTGAAAAGCATTCGTGAAGCAATTGAAAAAACTGGGTTGAAGGATGGAATGACGATTTCTTTTCACCATCATTTCCGGGAAGGCGATTTTGTCATGAATCTGGTTTTGGCGGAAATTGCTAAAATGGGTATTAAAAATATTTCAATCGCTCCAAGTTCGATTGCTAATGTTCATGAACCTTTGATTGAACATATTAAGAATGGTGTCGTGACCAATATCACCTCTAGTGGTCTACGGGATAAAGTCGGTGCGGCAATTTCAGCTGGCATCATGGAAAATCCTGTCGTTATCCGTTCTCATGGAGGCCGAGCACGAGCAATTGCCGCCGGAGATATTCATATTGATGTAGCTTTCTTGGGTGCACCAAGCTCTGATGAATATGGAAATGCCAATGGAACCGTGGGAAAAGCGACGTGTGGTTCATTAGGTTATGCCATGATTGATGCAAAATATGCCGATCAAGTTGTCATTATTACCGATACCCTAGTTCCATTTCCTAATACACCAATCAGTATTCCTCAAACAGATGTGGATTATGTGGTAGAGGTTGATGCAATCGGTGATCCCCAAGGAATTGCCAAAGGAGCAACCCGATTTACCAAAAATCCTAAAGAATTATTGATTGCAGAATATGCAGCAAAAGTAATCACGAATTCTCCATACTATAAAGAAGGTTTTTCTTTCCAAACAGGAACAGGTGGTGCGGCACTTGCGGTATCTCGTTTCTTACGGGAAGCAATGATCAAAGACGGAATCAAAGCCAGTTTTGCTCTTGGCGGAATCACGAATGCGATGGTGGAATTACTAGAAGAAGGACTTGTTGAAAAAATTATTGACGTTCAGGATTTCGATCATCCATCTGCTGTTTCTTTGGGTGCAAATGCCAATCATTACGAAATTGATGCAAATATGTATGCTTCTCCTTTAAGTAAAGGAGCGGTTATCAATCAGCTTGATACAGCAATTTTATCAGCGTTAGAAATTGACACAGATTTTAATGTCAATGTTATTACTGGCTCTGATGGTGTAATTCGCGGAGCCTCAGGCGGACACTCAGATACCAGTATGGCTTGCAAAATGAGTATGGTAATCGCACCTATTATTCGTGGTCGGATTCCGACAATCGTGGATAAAGTAAATACAGTAGTTACACCAGGAACAAGTGTGGATGTGGTTGTAACAGAAGTCGGGATTGCCATCAATCCTAATCGTCCTGATTTGATGGAACAGTTCAAAAAATTAGATGTACCACAATTAACAATCGAAGAACTGAAAGAAAAGGCATACAGCATCGTTGGCACCCCTGAACCTATTCAATATGGTGATAAAGTGGTGGCTTTGATTGAATATCGCGACGGTTCATTGATCGATGCGGTCAAGAATGTCTAGTAAAGTATTTGAAGGTCCTCAAGTAACCTTGGCGGAAATGTTGGCGACACGAGAAAGACGAGCAGCAATTCAACAAGAAATACTTCAAGCAACTGATGGCGCAGCATTAGTATCTGCCACGCTAAATATTCCTGGTCCAGTGAAAAGTTCACCGTTGCTGGTTGCGTTGTTTAATCAAGCTATGGAACAGATTGAAACGCGTCTACAGGATACGACGCCATTGGTTAACCTATATCGAGAAGAGAAAACAGGACCTGAATATTATCTGCTAGTCGGGCTTAGTCCAAAAGAAGTAAAAAAACGAATGGTTGATATTGAAGAAAATCATCCATACGGGCGTTTATTAGATCTGGATATTCTCTGGTTGGAAGATGATACGAAGAAAAGTATTAGCCGTCAAGAGCTTGGCCTACCTAGTCGCCGTTGTTACGTTTGCCAGCAGGATGCTAAAATCTGTGGCCGAGCAAGAAAACACTCTATAGAAGAGATGCGTCAAGCAATAGAAAAAATGATTGAAGATGGAAAGGAGACTCCTAATGACTAAAAAAATTCATTTCATGGAGACGGTTTTGCGGGATGGGCAACAGAGTTTGATTGCTACACGGATGCCGACTTCTGATATGCTGCCGATTCTTAAAACGATGGATGAAGCAGGCTTTTATTCCTTAGAAATGTGGGGCGGAGCGACATTTGATTCCTGTATTCGTTTTTTAGATGAAGATCCGTGGGAGCGATTGCGTCAAATTCGCTCACAGGTGAAAAATACAAAGCTACAAATGCTGTTACGGGGGCAAAATCTGTTAGGCTATAAAAATTATGCAGATGATGTTGTGCGGGCCTTCGTAGAAAAATCGATCCAAAACGGAATCGATGTGATTCGGGTGTTTGACGCATTGAATGATACTCGTAATTTAAAAACCTCTATCGTGACCGCTAAAGAAGCTGGCGGTCATTGTCAAACAGCCATCTCTTATACGACAAGTTCGATTCACACAGTTGATTATTTTGTTCAGTTGGCCAAAGAAATGGCTAATACTGGTGCAGATTCTATTTGTATCAAAGACATGGCAGGCGTTTTGACTCCTCAAACAGGCTATGAGCTGGTTAGTCGAATCAAGGATGCTGTGGATCTTCCATTAGAAGTGCATACCCATGCGACCAGCGGTATTTCGGAAATGACCTATCTTAAAGTTGCCGAAGCCGGCGCGGATATTATCGATACCGCTATTTCTTCTTTTGCTGGCGGAACCAGTCAGCCAGCAACGGAATCTGTGGCGATTGCACTGGAAGATATGGGATTTGACACCGGTTTGAAGATGGATAAATTAACCGAAATTGCGGAACACTTCAATCCAATTCGTGATCGTTTCCGTAACGAAGGTTTGTTGAATCCGAAAGTGAAAGATGTGGAGCCTAAAACTTTGATTTATCAAGTTCCGGGAGGAATGTTGTCAAATCTTCTTAGTCAATTGACGGAACAAGGCTTGCAAGACAAATATGACGAAGTTTTAGCAGAAGTTCCTAAAGTCCGAGCAGATCTTGGGTATCCACCACTGGTAACTCCGCTGTCACAAATGGTTGGGACACAGTCATTGATGAATGTGCTTTCTGGAGAACGATACAAATTGGTACCTAATGAAATCAAAGACTATGTGCGAGGGTTATACGGACGTCCTCCAGCACCGATTGCCAAGGAAATTCAAGAAAAAATTATTGGCAATGACGAAGTAGTTACCGTCCGTCCAGCCGACTTGATTGCGCCACAATTACCAGGTTTTGCAGAGGAAATCAAAGAATATGCTCGTTCGGAAGAAGATGTTTTGATGTATGCAGTCTTTCCAAAACAGGCAAAAGATTTTCTCGGAAGAAGAGAAGATCGCTTTTACGATATTCCCCTCCAAACAGTCGATGTGCGGATTGATATGAATTAATTTAATAAAATAAAAAAGACCCCTGAAATTAGATTTCTACCTAGTTTCAGGGGTGTAGTGCGTGGTTCAAGCTATTGAGTTTTCAAAGATGAAAAAGTTACGAAGGATTCTCTATACCAGCAATCCCGTAATAATAGCACTCAAGAAGCTGACTAATGTTGCACTTAATAAAATTTTTAACCCATGTTTGGCAATCAGATTGCCTTTCTCTTCATTTAATCCTTTCATTGCACCGGAAATGATACCAATAGAAGAAAAATTAGCAAAGGAAACGAGAAAAACAGAGATGATTGCTGTTGTACGTGGGCTAAAGGTGTAAGTTCCCCTTGCTAATTCAGTCATAGCTACAAATTCATTTGTAACTAACTTTGTTGCCATAATACTTCCAGCGTCAACAGCTTCCTGCCAAGGAATCCCCGTCAGAAATGCTAGAGGAGCAAAAACATACCCCAAGATTTCTTGGAAAGAGATACCAAAAATTCCTGAAAAAATTGCATTGATCATGGCGATTAGCGCAACGAAACCAATCAACATTGCAGCAACTGTTACGGCAACATGGAACCCATCTAAGATATATTCACCAAGCATTTGGAAAAAAGTTTGGGTTTTATCTTCTTCAATAATCAACTCATCTTCCGTTTCTTTCAATTGATACGGATTGACAATAGAAGCAATAATGAATCCACCGAATAAGTTTAATACCAAAGCAGTAATGACATATTTCGAATCAATCAATGCCATATAAGAACCAACAATCGACATGGAAACGGTGGACATGGCGGAAGTTGCCATCGTAACTAATCTTTTTTCTGTTAAGAGGGGCAGTTCTTTTTTTACAGAAATAAAAACTTCTGATTGTCCAAGAATTGCGGAGGCAATGCCATTATAGGATTCCAATTTTCCCATGCCATTAACCTTGCTAAGCGCCAATCCAATGATGCGCATAACCCATGGAAGAATTTTTATATAGCGAAGAATACCGATAATCGCAGAAATAAAAATGATAGGCATCAAAACATTGAGGAAAAAAGGAAAACTGCCTTTATTTGCGATTCCACCAAAAACAAAGGTAACACCAGCTCCAGCAAAAGCTAAAAGCTGATCGAATAATTTGGCAAGACTTGCGACCAAGGTGGTACCGAAAGTCGTTCGCAACAGAAGAAATCCCAAAATAAATTGCAATAAAACCATCAACCCTAACGGACGTATCTGAATCTTCTGTTTATTTGTGCTTATGAGATAAGCAATTCCTAACACAACAACCAAACCAATGAAACCAAAAATATAATTCAACAAATCACTCCTTAGTAAAATTCCACTTATTTTACCCGGTTTTGCAGGTAAAGACTATTTTAAATCGTACTTTTTTAGCACATTCTTAGATAAAACGTTCTCAAAAAATAACGTAAACGGTTTAAATTAGAAACGGATGAAAGTAAATTTTAACAGCAAAAATTGGATAGTGAAAAAAATAGATTTTAAGAAACCATTAAATGTTTCTGCAAATTTTCAGGAAAAAGAAAATCAAATTGACAATAAATCGGTTTCTGGCTAAACTTATAGTAGTTACTTAAAGTTAGTAAAACAGTTTACGAGAAAATTAACTTTATCATTGGACTCTTTAGGACGTAATGAATGTGGATGACAATTTCACTAGAATGAATGAGGAGAAAACTATTTTGAAAAAGAAAACAATTATTCGAGTATTGGCCGCTGTAGTCGTTTTGGCAACTGTTTTTGTTTCAGGAAAAGCATTTGGTGATAATTTGGTTTTGTGGGGCGGAGAGTCGAATTTGACAGAAATTCAAAATAATCTTGCGACACTGGATGGCTTACTTTCAAAAAAAGAACAATCTATTTCAACTTTGACGAAAGAAAGTGAGACACAAAAAAATAATTTCGCAACTGTGACCAATGAATTGACTGCTTCTAAGGAAGAGCTGATTAAAACACAGGCGTCCCTTCGTCAAAAGGAAGAGACTAGAAATAATTATCAAGCACAAATGGAAGCTTTGCAAAAACAATTAGCAGGATTACAGGATCAAAAGAATCAAGAGCTTCAAAGTAAAATGGCGGAGTTACAAAGAAAAGACGATGAAATTCAACAAAAAATCGCCGAAGGAAATCTGAAAGTGGAAGAAAAGCAAAAAGAGATTGCCGCAAAACAGCAAGAACTTGATAGTGCAAACAACAAAATCGCTGAATTAAATCAGCAATTAGGCAGTCTTCAAAATGAAAAAACGGATTTACAAAATCAATTAACTGAAGCAAATCAAGAATTAAATGCAGTAACTAAAGAAAATGATGATCTAAAATCAGTCGTTCAACAACTGACAAAAGCACAAAAAGATGTAGCAGACACGAAAAACTATTCAGATAGCATTGTTGAAAAGCATTCTGAAGAGTAAAAAGGGAATAAATAAAATAACAAAACACGGGAAATCATTCAAAAGGATGGTCTGCCGTGTTTTTCTGGCTCTTTGTCAAATAGTGT
>NZ_MAEK01000040.1:0-1568 GCF_009933265.1 Enterococcus sp. JM9B
CTAAAACTTGAAACATAGAAATCGTCTGAAATCCCTTGATACACTTGAATTAAGAGCATAAAAAATAGCATGAACGCACAATCCTTGTTACAATTGAGACGACTAAATCCAATCGTGAAAGGAAGCGTTCATGCCATGAAAAGTATAACACGAAACAACACACATTCAGAAGGATTATTTTCATCTATTCAAAATTTTTATTCGAGTTTCCACTTGTCTTCGCTTGCCAAACAAGCAAATTTTACCAAACTAAAAGGGTTCTCTTTTAATGTTCTATTCTGTTATCTTATCTCCACCATTTTCTCTCATCACTCGGCCTATCGAGATCATTTGCAAAAGCGAGATCAATTACCCTTTTCCGACAAGACTTTTCGTAATTTGTTAAATGACGGACGAATCAACTGGCAACACTTTTTACTCCTCATCAGTCAAAAAGTCGTCAGTTATTTTCGTTCGTTGACCAGTGAAGACCGCAAGGACGTATTTATCATTGATGATTCGATTTATGCACGTCCTAATGGAAAAAAAGTGGAACTTTCTGCGATCCAATATGATCACGCAAAAAAGGAATATGTTCGTGGTTTTCGTTTCCTACAACTTGGTTGGAGTGATGGAAACTCATTCTTGCCTGTTTCTTTTAGTCTTCTTTCTGGCAAAAACCAATCAGTAAATGAAAAAAATACCGACAAACGTACAAATTCCGGAAAAAGAAAAGCACAAGCGAATCGTAAAGGAACCGAGGTCATGATTGAACTGTTGGATCAGGCTCTTCGAGCAGGTCATCAAGCAAAGATCGTTCTATTTGACTCTTGGTTTTCCAGTCCTAAGACCTTTCGAGCTGTCCGGTCCATAAATCTTCACGCGATTGCAATGATCAAGCGTTCCTCAAAAATCCATTACCAATTCCAACACCAGCTAATGGATGTTAAAGCGATTTTTCAAATGAAGAAGAAACGCCGTGGGCGTTCCCGGTATCTGCTTTCAGTAATCGTTGAAGTCGTTTATGAAGATGGACAATCGCTACCGATCAAATTAGTCTACGTCCGCAATCGTAACAAACGCAATGACTATCTTGTTTTAGCTTCAACGGACATCACATTAACCGAGGATGAGATTATTCAACTGTATGGTAAACGTTGGTCTATCGAAGTTTACTTCAAAATGTGTAAACAATACCTTCATCTGACAAAATACCAAGGTTTATCCTATGATGGAATCTTTGCCCATTGTGTTCTTGTAGCGACCAGCTACATTATTCTGTCACTTCGTCAACGGCAAGAAATCGATGATCGTACCATAGGCGAGTTATTTTATCTAACTGTGGAAGAATTGAGTGATTTAACTTTTTCAGAAGCAATCCGTAACTTGATTGAGCTGTTTCATGATGCGTTTAAAGCTGAACCTGTCCTTCGCAGAGAGGTTTTAGATAACGTCATTGAAAGATTCATAGAAACGTTACCTCAAGTAATCCAAAAACAGGTACTGAACGCCGCTTGAGGTGATTATTTTGCTCGCAAACCCAGTTTTATCAAGGTCTAGAGAGCTAGAACCAACTTTCAAGTTTTAGT
>NZ_MAEK01000041.1:0-126444 GCF_009933265.1 Enterococcus sp. JM9B
AGTTTTTTTCGTTTGAACAAAGTGTTTAAAACGAATTTTCTTCAGCTGCTTAACAGCGACTTGATTAGTTTATCAAACGAGTTGTTATTTGTCAACAACTTTTTAAAGGAAAATTTCACGTTGTATCACGGTTTATTTTCTTTCATCGTTTGACGACTTTGTTATAGTAACATCTGTTTCTTGTTTCGTCAACTCTCTTTTTCAACTTTTTTCTGAAAAGTATTCATTTTCGAATATAACGGAACAACGTGCTTTACTATAGCACCTTTTTAGATATGCGTCAATAAAAAAAGCACAACTAAAAATATTAGTTATGCTCCGTGTTGCCTTTTACTTTTTGTCACGGGTCAAAAAGCGTATTAGATTTTCTTCATCTCGGTAAATAATTGTTTCTTCATTCAGATACTGAAATTTAAGTTCTTTTAATTCAGATTCCAATATCATTTTTTCATAACCGTTGAAAATAGCGTGGATATAATTTTTATATGCTTGTTTTTTCTTCAAACGTTTGTTCATAATACACCGTCCTTCACAAAGCCATCTTATCAAGACTTTATAGAAGAAACAAGAGTTTTATTTAGATTATTTCAACAAAAAACCAACCTCCGCTTTGATCAGAGGCTGGTTATCAAAACTTATTTTGGTGCTACATAAGTCACATTTGCTGAACGGGCAATGCTGTTAGGGATTACACGATAGGAAATCGTTGTGGGACCTACCACGTTTCCTTCTGATACTAAAATGCCATCTGGCCCAACTGCTTCTACAAAAGCAACGTGTCCATAGAGGGAACTAGATCCAGCAATACCTGGATGGAAACTTACAGCATACCCAACTGTCGGAGTTTGTGTGGTTTGGTAACCTAGACGGGCACCTTTTTGTCCCCACTCTCCGCCATTTCCCATGAAGTCATCCACTCGACCGCCTAATTGTGTGATTCGATTGAAGACGTACCACGTACATTGGCCGACTGGATAGGATCCAGAGGTATTATAATCCCGACCGTTATAATCAGGGAAAGTCATTTTTTCTCGATAATATGCTGGAATTTCTGTTTTAGATTGTAAAATGACACCAGCCGCTTCCGCCTTCGGTTCATCAAATTGTGTCAGATTGTAAGCTGCGATAATCGAGTTTAGTTTGTTGTTATAGCTAGTATCTGTTGCATATTTTCCGGTCAATGCTTCGGTTGCTTGTAAATAATTCTTTGCTTCTGAACGCCAGACATCTTTATAGAAACCTAGATTTCCACTTATACCACCACGGATTAAACGAACATAATCTGTTAAGGAATCCTTATATCCGGCATAACTGCGAAAAGCGGCATTAATTTGATACAAGTTTCCAGATCCATCATCTTCCATGGTTGGCATCGTCACCGAACTACCACTATTACTGCCTTTGATTCCGAACAGGTTATAATAGGGTGCCGTTGATAACGTGCTTCCACCTGATCCACTTTCCAAAATGGCTTGGGCGATCATGACTGAGGCAAAAACATCATATTTCAATCCGAGTTCACGAGCATCTTCTGCAATCGCATCGATAAAGTGCTGTGTCGTAGGATTGGCTCTGAAATCAGTACTTGCTGCGTAGGTATCAATCAATTTTTGACCATAGTCGGTTAATTTCAAATCTGCTGAAGCCTGAACTGCAAAATCTGGATTAACTCTTTGTGAAGTTGTTGCCACAGTATCTTCTGCTGCATCTTCCTTGATTTCTCCAGTTTCTAAGTCATAGCCTTGTAGGGAGTAAATTCGAACACCGGGTATTTCTTCTGTTTCTTCCTCGCTATTTTGCTGACGTTCTTCAAGTGAAGTCTCGTCGGCTAACAGGTATTTTCCTGAACCAAGATAAATCGCAGTTTGTATCACTTGATTGTCTTTATTCCAGAAAAGCAGATCTCCTGGTTGAGCTTTTGCTAATTCGACTTTTTTTCCAGAAGTTGCTAAATCTTGATAATCTTTTCCTAAATCAGTACCGAAAACTTGTTGGTACACGTAAATAGGCACATGAAGATTGTCAAAAGCTTTGGGGCCTTTGGCATTTTTTTCATAGGGCAGGCTTAATTGCTTCAACGCTTCTGAAACAATCGCTGCTTGTCGTTCATCTTCATAAGAGGAAAGTAATGGCAATTCAAAACCATTCAAATCAGAATCCGTTAAACTGTCTGTTACTAAGCGATCTTCTAAAGAAACAGTTTCACCGGTTGAACTTTCTTGAACTGGACCTTGATTAGGTGTTGTTTCTGGTTGTTTCTCTGGCGTTGTTTCTTTCGGTTTCGTTTCCGCAGGTTTTGCCGGCTGCGTGGTAACTGGTTTTTGCGGTTTCTCTGGTTCTGGTTTTGGAGTCGGCTTAGCTTGTTCTGCTTTTTTAAGCTGAGCAATCGCTTGTTGCAAGGCCGTCAATGCTTGAGCCACCTCTGCTTCTGTCGCATTTTCATTTTCTGCAACAGTTTTTGCCTGCGTCAGCGCTGTTTGAAAGACTGCAAAAGTTGCCGCAGTATAAGGGTTCTATGATATTTGGTGTTGTTACTCTCAAATGAGTAAGGACACCAAGTTTTTTTTATAACAAAAAGACATTTGGTTGCCCTATAATTAAATCGCTGAACCCAATCATAGGAGGATAACCAAATGTCCATAGTTAAGAATATCAAATGTACTGATGAAAATACAAGTAAATCAATCAAACAAATCCTGAATATCAAGGATTCTCACATTACTTTCTCTAAAGACGCGATTAGTAAAGAGATTGTTCATGGCCGGATGGCCAATGTATTTACCGGCTTATTAACTGGAGAAGCGAATCGTTGTGAATATTGTGGGTTTGATTCAATTATTCGTCATGCCTACCAAGATAGCTGGATTCAATTGATTCCTTATCAAGAAGTACCCACTTACCTTCATCTATATAAACAGCGTTTTCGTTGTACCCAGTGCCACCATACGTTTTCTGCCAAAACCTATTATGTAGCGGAGAATTGTTACATCTCGCAAGCTTTAAAATTTGCGATAGCTGTGGATTTGAAGAAAAAGATTTCAATGCAAGATATCGCCAAACGATACTTCGTTTCCACAAAAACCGTTGAGCGGGTCTTAGATAGTTTCTTTGAAGAGCCTCGTAAACAGCTAACTTACCTTCCTAAGCATCTTCTGATTGATGAATTTAAAGGGACTAGCGATTGTGAAGGAGTGATGTGCTTTATTGTCAGTGATGCAGATACTGGTAAAATCTTTGATATCCTAGATGATCGACGAAACTTTAAATTACGAGCATACTTTCAGCGATTTACCTTAAAAGCAAGAAAACAGGTCACACATATTGTAATGGATATGAACGCCTCTTACGATGCGATGACCAAAGAAGTCTTTCCAAACGCCCGAATCTCCATTGATCGATTTCATATCATCCAACAAATGACACGCGCCTTTAATAAACAACGGATTCAGGCAATGAATCAGCTGAAGAAAAGCGATCCACAAGCTCAAAAAGACTACCGAAAATTGAAAAAGTATTGGCGAACAATTTTGAAGAAAAATTCAAAGATAAACTACACCTCCTTCAAGCAGTTTCCTCTCTTTCAAAGAAGATACTTAACAGAATCTGAGGTGTTAGATTACCTGCTTTCTATAGACGACCAACTACGGCAAAGCTATAAGGTCTATCAAGAACTGTTGGCTGCTTTTGATGCAAAAGATTTCACCGAGTTCTTTGACTTGATTGAATCATTACCACATTCCTTGAACGATGGGTTTAAAAAAGCGATTCGTTACCTGAGAAAGCACAAAGAAGCCATCACAAACTCCTTAAAATATCCTTATTCAAACGGAAAACTAGAAGGAAAGAACAATCTTATCAAAGTAATCAAAAGAATAGCTTTTGGATTTCGGACTTTCCGTCACCTTCGGATGCGTATTCTCATCCAACAAAATATCTGTGAAATCATTTAATAACGCAAAAAAGGAAATGCCGAAGCATTTCCTAAAGTGTGATTTGATCAAAACAACACCATTTGACAAAGAGCCTAAGATGTTGGATGTTCTCGAGCTAAAACTTATGTTTGTGTTGCTTCTATGTTTTGATTTTTTAAATGTAATTATTACTACATTATTATATTTTATTAACGTTAATATTATTATAACACAAATTATATATAAAGTCAAAGTAAAATTTCACTATAGAATTATTTACTATTGATAAGTATACTTTCGAACGCTTTCGCAATAAAAATATTACTTCTTCAATTAAATAAAAAACCTATAATATAACTCACACACCCTATATTTTTAATTCATAAAAAAACTACTTTTGCAACGCATATATACACTGCAAATATCCTTAAGGTATATTATAACGTATATATACGTGAATCTATTTTCATAAATAATTGAGAGATAGGTGCTATTTATTCTTTTAATTAAACATATTTGTTGTATAGTAATTAGCAATTTTACCTATTAATCATCTGTTCAATCAATTTTTGGTCATCCACTTTCAAACCGTAAGGATTATTCAAATCATCTAGTTTGAGATTAAAATCATTTAGCGAGGTTGTAACAATTGCATTCATACTTCCATCTAATTTACCTCCCCAAAAGCCTTTGACTTTCTTCCCATAGATTTCCGTTTCCTCAATAGAACCAACGGCAGTAAAACTAAATATAGATTTACTATTATCTGATATACCATCACTAAGGAATTGAATATACTCTGCACGTAAATTGTTTCCTTTCGAATCAGTCACTAAATTCAAGTTTAGATTAGAAGTACCTGAGTCATTTTGAGTAAATTCGTATACGGTAACTTCTTCTTCAATTAAGACATCTGCCCAACTATCAGCATTCACAAATTCTGACAACGGTCTAGAATAACCTTTTTTATAAATGAATGTTGTAATTTTTTTCCCATTGTAATTGATTGCTAGTATACTAGGAACTAAACTATCCTTGGTAATATCAACTAAATTGTTTTCAAGCATTAATAGACCAACCATACCATTCATAATACTATTATCGCCAACATTAAATATTTCATAAAGAGTCAAATTATTCATTTGTTGTTTATTATCATACTTATTCATACTATAACTTTCTGATGATTTTAAAGTTTCTAAAGTTTCTGATTCTTTACTAATTTTATTATTATTATTTGTACAACCAACAAATAATAACAGCAATATAATTAAAAAAATTGATATTTTTATTTTTTTCATTGATACATCTCCCTTATTTATTCCATTACTTTTCAGTTTATCTAACAATATTAATATAATTGAGAGCTAAATGTGGTATTAACATTCTTATGATTAAAAAATCACAAGTTTGGTAATAAGGTACGCCTAATAAGCAAATTCCCTTTCCTTAACTATTTCACTATTACTAACACTGGTAAACCTTGTCTAAAACGAACGTTTTTGACAGACGTTAAACAATAAAAACTGACTCACTAAGAATCTTATGAACTCAACCTTTTTGGTTGTTTTTTGAGATTCTTTTTCTATTATATTCACTATTATCTAATTCGTTCGTTTCTTAACATAATTATACGATACTTACTAAAAGTTTATCAACCTTTGTTACTATTTAATTTATGTGTTCTAACTATTCTATAAATACTACTTTCACTAATATTAAGCTCAAGTGCTATCTCGCTCACTGTGTAATTCTGTTTTCGATGCATTTCAAGTACTTTAGCTTTAGTTAAATTACTTAATCTCGGTCTACCACCTTTGTTATCCGACATCGCTAGAGCTTGTTTCGTGCGTTCTGAAATTAAACTCGCTTCCATCTCTGCAACTGAGGATAAGATTGTAAAAATAAGTTTCCCTGTCGCTGTTGATGTGTCAATCCCCTCCGTAATGATATTAAGATGAATCTTTTTCTCTTCTAATTGACTAATAAGATTGACCAATTGTTTAGTGCTCCTTCCTAATCTGTCAAGTTTGTAGACTATTAGCGTATCTCCTTCTTCTAGGATGTCTAGAGCTCTGTTTAATTGCTCTCTATCAACTTTACGACCACTGACTTGTTCAATGAACCAGTGAGTGGGTTGGTAAGCTGTGAGAGCCTCTATTTGGACTTCAATACCTAATGTTTGCTTACCTGTCGATGTTCTGATGTACGCTACTTTCTTCATCGCTGACTCCTTCTACTGGTTTAATAGTTTACTGTTGTCAGTAATAGTGAGTGGTTAAGAAACTTTGTAGCAAGCTTATGAACTATTACTGATATTGTCAATACACTTTTACTTAATTGTTTGTAGCGGTGAGTGTTTGACTGCTTTTTCTATTGAATCGTCAATATTTAATGACCTTAGATAGACTTCCGTCGTCTTAATCGAGGAATGTCCCAATAATTTTTGAATCATATAAATATCTGCACCATTTCTAACTAGTTTCTGAGTAAAATAATGTCTAAAAGTATGAGGACTAATCCTAATATTTGGATTAACATTACTTGCAACACCAATTTTCTTAATTTCTCTCTCTGCCGAGATATAGCTATATTGTTTGCCATACTTTGTAAGAAATACATATTCATCTTTCATAATTTCATAATATTCAAAAAAAACATTAGCTACTCTGAGATACTTTAGATAAGCTTTATATACTGTTGGCGAACAATGAACTACTCTATCTTTCTTACCTTTACCGTTCTCCACCTTAATTTGCGATTCTTCAACATGATAGTGTTTAAGATTCATAACCTCACTTATTCTGAGACCAGTGTCAACTAAAATTAGCAACAGTAAGTAACTTCTTTCATTGGTAAACTTGGTCTGAAGTCCTAGATGGTATTTGTCTTTACGCTTTACATTTGTAAATGTTCTTTGTTTAGCGTACTTTAACATCTTTTTAACTTCATCATCAGAGAAGGTGTTGATAACAACCTGTCTCTCTTTTATCCACTTTACATATAAACATGGATTTTCTTTTTCTCTCATGTAATTCTCATCTATACAATACCTAAAAAACGCTCTAATGCTACGTAAATGGCTATTTACGTAAGTTTCTGCTTTTCCTTCTTCAATATTCTTAATCAAAAAGCCGCGTACGTGAGATACAGTCACCATATCTAGTGAGTCAACATTTTTTTCTTCTAAAAATTTCAGAAACATACTCAAAGTTTTCCCATGTTTTTTTATCGTCTTTGGAGATAATCCTCTTGCCCTGTCATTAAATGCTGACTCTACTACTAAATCCTTTAATATCAATCTTTCCATAACAAAAAAACTCCTTCGCTAACATATTAGTTAACGAAAGAGCCTTCTGACTTTTGCCATTTTAAATTAGAGTCCAATCAAAATTTAACTCACGTGGTAAGTAATCCAAGACAGTAAAAATTCATATTGGACACCGCACTAGATGAGTATTTAACCCATCAAATTTCAATCAAAAACCTCTTTAAACCTTGATATATCAACCTATCTAATCCCCAAAGCAATCCGTGCATAACGACTCATTTTATCAGTCGTCCAAGCTGGATACCAAACCAATTTCACTTCGACATTTTTCACTTCTGTTACTTCTGCCAATGCTTGATGGATTTGATCAGTTAAGATGTCCGCTAGAGGACAGCCCATCGTGGTCAGTGTCATTTTCACGACAGCATTGCCAGTTTCTCCATCAAATTCGATTTCATATATCAAGCCAAGATTCACGATGTCGATGCCAAGTTCTGGGTCGATAACTGTTTCTAACGCAGTCAGCACGCGATCTTTGATTTCTTCTACTTCTTGTTCAGAGTATTGTTGACTCATTTGCACAAGCCTCCTTTAACCATTTCTTTCCAAATAATACCTTGTTTTTCCCCTTTTGTAAATATCCTCTGTTTCTATCTAAAAAGGTCAGCGTCCTTTCTTTTGAATCTTCATTTCCGGAAATTTTCCGGTTGCTTTAAAAGTTCGTTGATCGTCTTCGCTGGCAAATCGTCCAATAATGGATTGTGTAGGCAAGATATTGACAAAGGCATTTTCATCGGCTTCAATGACTGCTTGTTCTAAATCATAAAGTTCATAGCGGGTAATCACCATCATGATCGTCTTGCCTTCCACACCGGAATAACCTCCAACAGAAGGCATCAACGTCATCCCCCGAAAAACACGAGCAGCGATATTTTTCCCAACTTCATCGGGTTTGGTAGTAATAATCATTGCGGTGACTTTCTGATGGCTTGTGTGGATCATATCCACCACGTGACTCATACAATAAATCGAGATAATTGTATACAATGCACTTTCCCAGCTAAAAATAAAACCCGCCACCATCACGATGATTCCATTGAGAATAAACATATACTTTCCAACCGTTTTACCCGTTGTTTTCGATAAAATCAATGATAAAATATCCATGCCACCGGTAGTAAATCCCATTTTTAAGGAAAACCCGGCACCCACGCCCAACAAGACGCCGCCGACCAATGAATTCATTAGGATGTTATTGGTGACTTCACCCTGAGGCATAATCATCGTTATCAATGAAACGCCAACAACATTAACAAAACTCCAAAATGTCGATGCTTTCCCCAACTTCATAAAACCTAAAATAAAAATTGGAATATTTAAAATCAAAATAAACAGACCAGTACTCAAATGAATCTCGAAATAACGCCAGCCAAGAAACACGATAATTTGTGCCACTCCGTTCATTCCAGCAGAAAGTACCTTTGCCGGAATCAGAAAATAATTTAATGAAATAGCTGCGGTGATTCCTGAAATCAGCACAACTCCTATTTTTTTAAACATCTCTGTTTGTTCATGTCTAACGCCAATTTTTCCCACAATCAGTTTCTCCTTGCTTCAATTTTCATCTTCTTTAGAATAGCAGTTTCCATCTGAAAATTAAACTGATTTTTCCATGAGAAAATAAAAGCACTCGGCAAGCAACTCTTCATCGCTGATTATTTGATACTTGGCATCAACTTTTCTGTTCCATTGGGAAAATATCCGTCAATTTGACGACACCGTTTTTTCCGCCTTCGATTAGTTCCACCGTGGCACAATTAGTCATCACATTCATAATCCGGATTTTTTGCAAAGTTTCACATCCAACTACTTTCGCAAGATAAATTTGATCTTTTTTTAGTCCGCTGCCATCCATAAAAAAACACCCTTCGCCTTAAATTTATCCAAGGGTATCCTATAGTTTAAATTAAGTAAAGCAACACGCCTTATTTTATGGTTTTCCAGAAATTTGCCAGTTCATCTGCCAGTTGTTGGGGACGATAGGCAACAGCAGGATGCCAATGCAATGGAAATAATTGACGATAACGCGGAGAATGAAAGCGCTGATCCAAAAGCAGGACCACACCATAGTCTGTTTCATCTCGAATCACCCGCCCGGCCGCCTGTAATATTTTGTTCATCCCAGGTAATTGATAGGCATACTCAAAGCCCCGATGATTTTGTTCGTCAAAATAATCACGAATCAACTCTTGTTCATGATTGATTTGAGGCAACCCTACACCAACAATCGCAGTGCCAATCAAACGAGTTCCCTTCAAATCGATTCCTTCCGAAAAAATTCCTCCCAGTACACAAAATGCCAATACCGGATTTTGCGGATTCTCTTCAAATTTTGCTAAAAACTGTTCCCGTTCGCCTTCATTCATTTTAGAGTCTTGAATTAAGGTAGTGACTTCTGGATACAATTCTTTGAACAGTGCAGCCGTATCATCCAAATAACGATAAGATGGAAAGAAAACCATATAATTGCCTTTTTTTGCTTGAATCATTGTATTTAGTGCGGCGACGATTTCTGGCAGACTTTCTTGTCGTCTTTGATACGTGGTTTGAATATAGTTGGTGATGATGATTTTTTGTTGTTTTTCTTCAAAGGGACTTGGCAGCTTATAGCGCAGAGCTTCCTTTTCGCCTCCCAGTACTTCTTGGTAATAAGAAAGCGGACTGAAGCTGGCAGAAAACAAGAGACTGGCTTTTCCTTTATTCAGCATCTCAGTTAAGAATGGCGCAGGTGCCATACAAAAAAGCTTGATTCGTATATCAACTCGTGAACGTTCAACAGTCGTTTCATAATGATCATCATAAAATTCACTGATTTTTAAGAAATGCAGCACATCAAAATAGAAGCTGAGTACTTGCTCTTGAGCCCGGTCATCTGGATTTGCAGCCAGCCATTCTTTCATCTTCTCTTGTAAACGAAACAGCTGTTTGATCAATTGATCCGCCGGTGCTTGTTGGTGATGGTACTCCCAGCCGTCTTCTTTGCCGATCTCATCAATTTTTTCAAATTCCTTATTCACCTTATTTAAACTTCTACGCAATTTTTGGTGGGTTTTTCCCAACTGCTCCCAAAGTACTTTTGCCTTTGCGTAGGAAATTTCTGCCGAGTACATTTCTCGTGAACGATTGACCAGATTATGTGCTTCATCTACTAGAAAGAAATAGTTTTCGTCATTTTCTTCAAAGAAACGGCGCAAATAAACCGTTGGATCAAACAAATAATTGTAATCTCCAATGATGACATCACACCACAGACTGGCATCAAGAGAAAATTCAAAAGGACAAAGCATGTGCTTGCGGGCATAGGTTTCGATCACTTCTCTGGTAATCAAATTTTCATGATGCAAAAGATCCCACAATCCTTCATTGATTCGGTTGTAATAGCCTTTGGCATAGGGACAGTTTTCCGGTGTGCAATTACGGTCCTCAAGAAAACAAATTTTATCTTTCGCCGTAATCGTGATTACTTTTGCCTGTCCGCCGACATCTGTCAAAGCTTTCATAGCATCTTCTGCCACTTGCCGAGTGATTGTTTTCGCAGTTAAATAAAAAATCCGATCTGCTTCATCTTCTCCCATTGCCTTGAGCGCCGGAAAAAGGGTGGAAATTGTTTTTCCTGTACCTGTCGGTGCCTCTGCAAACAATTTTTGCTTGGCTTTTAATGTCTTATAAGCTGCCACAGCCAGTTCTCGTTGTCCTTTCCGATAGGTTTCATGGGGAAATTTCAACGCCATCAAAGAGGTATTACGGACTCTTCGCCAGTCTTCTTGAAACAGCAGCCATTTATGGTATTCATGGATCAAGTCCAAATAAAAAGTTTCTAATTCAGAAAATAAAAAATGCCTGTTCTTTCGCGTGATCAGCTCTTCTGTTGTCTGAAAATATGTTAATTGAACATCAATTTCCAGCAAGGTATTTTCTTTTGCATAAATATAAGCATAAACCATCGCCTGATAGAAAAACAATTCGATCTGGTCTTCCGTCAAATCTTCAAAGGCAACCTCGGAAGTTTTAATTTCATCAATCGTCCAGAAATCTCCCATAAAAATACCGTCTGCCCGACCTTCAACAATCAACAGGTCCTCCCCCAGCTGGCTTTCGATTTTCAGCGTAACTTCTTTTTGATACGCCTCGCCTGCTGCACTTTGCAGTCGTCGGTGGATTTTTGCGCCTTCTAAAGCAGTGTGGTTGCTCACTCGCCGGCTATCAATATCTCCTCTGCGCAAAATAAATTCAACGATTTTGCGGACCGATATTTTTCCTCGATGCATTTGTTTTGCACCTCCTCTTTCCAGCAGTCCCTTTATTATAGAAGAAAATAAGCAAAGGTCAAAGACAAAAAAACTCCTGAAATTTTTCAGGAGCGTAACAAATTATTTCTGCCGATATTTTTTCAGCAATTCTAAAAATGCCGAAAAAGGCAGACTGTTGATGCCAATTTTTTGATAATTTTCCAAAATAGATTGAATTTCCAGCAAAAGATAGCCCACATAGAAGACGTAAAGCATCGCAATGCCAGTCTTAATGGGCAGCAACAACGCCACTGGCAAAAAGAAAACCAGTAAAACCATGCTGGCAAGCTTACGCAAAATTCCATTGATCCCAACTTTAGACGAAAGGCACTGCTGCTTTTTTGCAACATACACACCGCTGAAAAAATCCAGCGTCATTGCCACCGCCAGTAAACCTAAGACATAAAGAATCTTTTGTTGCTGCAATTCCAAAAATAATTCTTCCCAGTTCATTCTATTTTCCTCCCTTCACTTCTATAACGAAAAAAAGAGGAAAAATGTAAAAAGAAATCCCTGAAAAATTTTCAGGGATACAGGATAAGAATTTAGATTTTTGGGATGTCTATAATATAACGAGAAATTATTAAAAGGGCATGAAATAATCACGACTGACTTGTAAGAATTCAGCAAAAAAAGATTTCATTTATCTGACAATTTCGATTATTCTAACGGTCGTACTTCACTTCATACTCAACATTGTTGCCGTCAACAACGATCTTTGTACTGCCGGAGACAAAATAGAAAGACTTTTGAAATTCTTCTCCATGTAAAATCAGTTCTCGACCTTCTAGTGAAACAGTGATTTCCGGTACCACCCGTTCATAAACTTGAAATAAATCGGTTGAAAGCTCTTGTTCAGTAAAGGTGGACGCAAAATCTTCTTTTATAATCGTCAATTTTTCGTGATACAAATCTGATAGCTTCTCCGAAGTAATGGATGGATCATCATCAGGAATATATTGTTTGACGATTGTCAATGTGTCGTTATGAATATCATATACCCCTTGGCTTTGGGGGAAATCATTGTTGTTTGTTTGTAGGATAAGCAGCTCTTTGCTTTGTAATTTTATTTCCGGTTCCAGCGCAGGTTCATTTTCCAAAACACTCTCTTTTGTCGAAAAGGATTCTTTTTTCGATGCACAGGAAACTAAAAGAAATGACGCAATGATGAGTAGGTTGATTGTTATGATTCCTTTTTTCATATAAACTCCCCCAATATACGTTACCCTAAGTATAGCAGAGCGGTTTTTAAACCTTCGTTAAATAAATGTTTTTTTAGTTGTTTCTTTTGAATCTACCATTTTTCCATCATAGTCTCCTTAGTCTTTCTTTTTTAGAGGCAGAAAAATTTCTTTCTTTGTTGGATACGTTTCTTTGCGCTATACTTATAGAAAAGAGGAGGCGTCTTATGGAAATCTTACGACTAGTGACTGGTCCCATTCAAGAAAACTGCTATCTTATTTACAACAAAGAAAATCTACTGATTGTGGACCCCGGTGCAGAACCGGAGAAAATAATTCTACAAATCGAAAAACTACAACGAAAACCTGTGGCAATTTTATTGACCCATACCCATTATGATCATATCGGTGCCGTTGATCCATTAAGAGATTATTATCAAATTCCTGTTTATGTGAGTCCGTTAGAACAGGATTGGTTGCAAGATCCGCAAATGAATTTGTCAGGATTAGGACGGCACGATGACATTGCCGATGTCCTCGTTAGACCAGCAGAGTATTTATTTGAATTAAAAGACTATACGCTTGGAGATATGCGCTTTTCTGTTGTGGCAACTCCCGGCCATTCGATTGGCAGTGTCAGCTTTATTTTTGATGACTTTGTGGTTTCAGGGGATGCTCTTTTCCGGGGCAGTATCGGACGAACGGATCTTGCAACGGGGAATTTAGACCAATTGCTGACAAGTATCAAAACACAACTATTTACCTTGCCGAAACAATTTCCAGTTTATCCTGGGCATGGAGATGCTACTACGATTGAGCGTGAAATCACTACAAATCCCTTTTTTAATTAGAACAAGGTAGTTACGCTTTTTCAGCAAAAACTAGCATCTGTAAAAATTTTAAGGTACAAGGAGGAAAAAACATGGCAAAAACGGAACTTTATATTA
This sequence comes from Enterococcus sp. JM9B, assembly GCF_009933265.1. Classification (NCBI taxonomy): domain Bacteria; kingdom Bacillati; phylum Bacillota; class Bacilli; order Lactobacillales; family Enterococcaceae; genus Enterococcus; species Enterococcus sp. JM9B. The sequence continues at coordinate 13,660 of NZ_MAEK01000041.1, forward strand.
TCCGACATGGTAAAACAATGTTCAACAGCGTCCAGCGGGTTCAAGGCTGGTGTGATACACCGCTAACTAAAAGTGGACGAGAAGGAATTCATTATCTGGCTTTAGGTTTACGAGAAACCGAATTTGTGGATGCCGTTTCCAGCGACAGCGGTCGAGCGATTGAAACAATGCGCATCATCCTAGGGGAACACATCAATGGACCAAAAATTCCTTATTCCATTGACAATCGAATTCGTGAATGGTGTTTTGGTTCATTGGAAGGCGGCTATGATGCAGAAATGTGGGGAGTGATTCCTCGCGTATTGGATTTCAAAGGGGATAACGAAACCTTTATGACTCATACTACTTTTAAAGAAATCGCCAATGCTGTGTATGAAGCAGACACGGCAAATTGGGCAGAAACCTACGAGCAGTTGCAAGCGCGAGTGTATTCCGGCTTTGAAGACATTGCCCATCGCGTCGAAAAGCAAGGCGGCGGAAAAGTAGCTGTTGTCTCCCACGGGCTGACGATTGCTTTCTTATTAAATCTAATTGATGCTTCCCAACCAGTCCGTGCCAACCTGTTAAACGGCAGCGTCAGTCGTCTGGTGTATGAGAATGGAAAATTTACGATTGCAGAAATTGGCAGCATTGATTACATTGAAAAAGGAAAACAACTTTCTCATGATCTTTTAGCTTAATACTAAATGACAGCTTTCTCTCAGAGACAGCTGTCTTTTTTTGCTAAAAAAACGATTGGTTTTCCAGTATAGAAAAGGTATACTAAAGACTGAATTCATAATGGAAAGGAATGAAAAAATGTTTTTTACAAATTTTATAAAAGCTATCCTTTTAGGAATTATTGAAGGAATCACCGAATGGTTGCCGATCAGCAGTACCGGTCATTTGATTTTAGCCGATCAATTTATTAAATTAAATGAAACTGCCGAGTTTATGTCGATGTTCAATGTCGTAATTCAATTAGGTGCCATTTTAGCGGTAGTTTATCTTTATTTTCATAAGCTTAACCCTTTTTCTCCGACCAAAAATAGTTTAGAAAAGAAAAACACTTGGATTTTATGGTCAAAGGTTCTGGTTGCCTGCGTACCGGCAGCAATTATTGGAATCCCAGCAGATGATTGGTTGGATGCTCACTTTCATAAATTTTTACCCGTAGCTATTATGTTGATTGTTTATGGGATTGCCTTCATTGTTGTTGAACAACGGAACAAGAATGTAACACCAAAATGTACAGATTTGAACCAGTTCACTTATAAAGCCGCCGCAGTTGTCGGTTTTTTCCAAGTTTTATCCTTGATTCCTGGTACCTCTCGCTCAGGAGCAACGATTTTAGGCGCCATCTTGATTGGTGCTTCCCGCTTTGTTGCTACGGAATTTTCCTTCTTTTTGGGAATTCCGGTTATGTTTGGTGCAAGCGCCTTGAAGATTTTTAAATTTATCAAAGATGGCAATGTGTTTGAGTTCCAAGGGGTAGTTATTCTTCTCACTGGAACAATCGTTTCCTTTATTGTTTCTGTTCTTGCCATCAAATTCTTACTGAGCTACATCAAGAGAAATGATTTTACTGTATTTGGGTGGTATCGAATTATCTTAGGTGTGATTCTGATTGGTTATTGGTTGATTGCTATGTAAAAAAAAAAAAACGGACCCTGTGTCCGTTTTTTTTTTTACAAGATAAGTGATAACTACTATCGTTCTCAATTGATGGTTTTTTGTATCCTTCACGAACTTCTCTATGCTATTCTGAATTTGAGAGGAGGAAAACCTATGAGTAAAACTGAAAAACAAGCATTTCTTTCCACTGTGTTCTGTTTGATTTTTATGATTGCCGGATCAATCAGCGGATTATTTCTTCCAATTATTGCCCCCTTATTATTTCTGACAGCTATCTTTTTTGGCGGGTGGAAACAAACCTCCGAAGGCTTGAAAGAGTTGTTCCATGACCGACGGGTAAATGTGGATCTGTTAATGGCTTTAGCAGCAATTGGTGCTTGTATTATCGGCAACTGGTTTGAAGGAGCCATGCTGACCTTTATTTTCTGTTTAAGTGGTTTTCTTGAAGAATATACAACAAATAAAAGCCGAAAAGAGATCACTTCCCTAATGAATCTTCAACCTGCGACCGCTCAAAAATACCTGCCAGATGGGTCGACTGAAGAAATTCCTGTTTCCAGCTTGAGCATCAATGATCGGGTTTTAGTACCAAAGGGAGCAACAATCCCGATTGACGGACAAATCTTGCAAGGACATTCTGCCATCAATGAAGCCTCCGTTAATGGTGAATCCATTCCCGTTGAGAAAAAAAGCGGTGATGACGTCTACGGTGGTACATTGAATTTAGGAAATGTTTTAATCGTCACCGTTACCAAAGCAAGCAATGAAACTTTGATGGCAAAAATCGTAAAACTGGTGGAAGAAGCGCAACAAAAACCGACAAAAACGGCCACCTTTATTGAAAAAATTGAAAATACCTATGTAAAAATCGTGTTACTGACGGTACCGCTCATGATTCTCCTGCCCCATTATTTGATTGGTTGGAGTTGGGAAGAAAGCTTTTACCGCGGAATGGTTCTATTAGTGGTCGCTTCTCCCTGTGCCTTAGTCGCCTCTGCTACACCAGCGACTTTAGCTGCCATTTCCAGCAGTGCTAAAAACGGCATTTTGCTAAAGGGCGGCGCAGCATTGGAACGCTTTGCCCAATTAAAAACAGTTGCCTTTGATAAAACCGGTACCCTGACAGAAGGAAAACCAATCGTAACGGATGCAGTCTTTTTGCAGGACTCTCCCACAATTCGACAATTAATTGTCGCTATGGAAGCAAAAACTACTCATCCATTAGCCGATGCGATTATCAATTACTTCGATCTGACGATTGATCCTCAATTTGCTGCGCTAGAAATTGAAGAAATCACAGGTTTTGGATTACAAACTCAGTTTCAAGGGGCAACTTGGAAAGTCGGAAAACATGCTTATGACCCCAAACAAACTTTGAGTGAAGAACACACCACAATGCTCAAGAATTTCACCAGTAGCGGAAAAACAATCATTTACTACGCACGGGACCACGAGCTATTAGCTTTCTTTGCGCTGCAGGATATCGCCAAGGCTGATGCCCATCAAGTTATCAATTATTTTAAAAAGAAAAACATTCAAACTGTAATGCTTACCGGTGACCATCAGGGAACCGCTGAAGTCATTGCCAAAAAAATTGCGCTGGATGACTTTCATGCGGATTGCCTGCCAGATGATAAATCAAAAATCATCACCGCACTTAAACAGCAAGGAGAAATTGCTATGGTGGGAGATGGTATCAATGATGCACCTGCTCTTGCTAGCGCCTCAGTGGGAATCGCTATGGGAGAAGGAACGGATCTTGCCGTAGATGTCGCAGAGATGGTATTGATGAAAAATGAGCTTATCAAATTACAGCAAGTGCATCTTCACGCCTTAAAATTGCAACGGGTAATCAAACAAAACATCGTCTTTTCAGTTGGCGTCATCGGGTTATTGATTTTGTCCAACTTCTTCCAAATTTTAAATTTACCACTGGGTGTTATCGGTCATGAAGGCAGTACGATTCTTGTGATTCTAAATGGCTTGCGCCTACTAAGAATGCCGAAAGTCCCCTCCGTAGATTCCGCCTGTCTGGAGTGTGAAATTTACAATTTGCAGAAGAGTGATTCTGCTGCTTAACAAAAAAAACGAAAAACCCGCAAAGGTTTTTCGTTTTTTTGTTTACGTATTTTTAATAACCATTCCGTCGATGATATCAACAGCATCTTCACTGGCATTGATGATTTCTTCAAAACGATCGTAGATGTCTTTCCATTTGATGATTTCCACCACATTGATTTCTGCAGTAAACAGTTCTTTTTTCAAATCAGAATAAAGTCGGTCTGCATCAGATTCCGTATGATTTACTTCATCAATCATCTTGCGCAATATTTTTGAATTTTTAAATTTGTGAAATTCTTTCGTAGCGGTATGCACCCCTTGAGCTGCTTTTGCTACCATTTCAGCAAAGGTATCTGTATCTTTTCGCATTTCAGTAATTACTAGGTTTTCGAAGAGATAAGTCATTCCATTGATTCCATCTAAAATATCATCAATTCGTTCAGAAATAACTAAAATATCTTCGCGATCGATTGGTGTAATAAATGCATCATACAGCTCATTGGTCAGTTCAGTAACGATTCGATCTCCTTCGCGTTCCAACTCATGGATTTTTTCCGACTCTGACACTAAATTGTCAGGTGAATAGTTACCAACTAGATTCAGCAGAATCTCTGCGGCGCTATGCGCATTGGCTGCCAAATGTTCCATTGCCTCAAAAAAGTCAAATTGTTTTTTCCGTGCCATCGAATTCTCTCCTTAAAAAATTGCTACAAATAATTTTGCCATGACGTAGGCAATCAATCCACATCCCGGGAAGGTCATTACCCAGGCAAATATCATTTCCTTTACGATCCGCCAATCAACACTGGATAATCGTCGAGAAGCGCCAACACCCATGATTGCAGTGGTTTTTGTATGGGTTGTAGAAACCGGAATCCCAAAAACTGACGCAAGAAAAAGACAGATTGCTGCACTAACATCCGCTGAAAAGCCTTGATATTTTTCAATCTTCACCATATCCATACCAACAGATTTGATGATCTTCATTCCACCGACCGAAGTACCAAAGCCCATCGTCAAGGAACACAACGCCATCACCCATAAAGGAATAACAAAGCCATTGCCGGTTTTTTCAACCAGGTTATTATAATAAAGACCCAGCATAAAAACCCCCATAAATTTCTGACCATCTTGTGCGCCATGCAAAAAAGCATTTGCGGCAGCTGCAATTGCCTGCCCAATGGTGAAAAATTTATTTGCTGCCCGACGCTGAACATCTCGGAAAATCACTGCAATCAGTTTGGCAATTAAGTACCCACCGCCAAAACCCATCACAGTAGAAACGACAAGACCGATAAGAACTTTTAGCCATTCTTGTCCGTTGACCGCATCCAAACCACCTAAAGCCATTGCCGAGCCGGTTAATCCGGCAATCAGCGCATGAGACTCACTGGTTGGAATACCGAAGTACCAAGCCGCTACCGACCATACAACGATAGAAAAAAGCGCCGCCGCCAAAGCGACCTGCGATGCACCGATATTGCCTTGGGCATCAAAAGAAACGATGTTACTGATTGTTTCTGCAACCTGCGCGTTAAACGCTGTCATCACGAGCGCACCCAAAAAATTCATGGCTACGGCGATCCAAATTGCAACGTTTGGTTTTAAAACACGCGTAGAAACGGCAGTTGCGATTGCGTTGGGCGCATCTGTCCAACCGTTTACAAAAATTACACCCATAACGAGTGTGACTGTTATTACTAATGCAATACTCAAATAATACACCACCAAAAAATTTTTCCGTTGTTATCATAGCACATATCCAGAATTGTTGCTTAGTTTTTTTTGAAAAAACAGGTTTAAAACACCAATTCAAAGTAAAATCTCTTGATAACATGGGTAATTTGCCGATAATAAGATTCTTTTCATTTCCTGAAAAAAATAAATTTCTTCTGTTAAGTAAATTTTCTTTACAACTTTTATTGCAATGAACTCAAGGTTTAGGTATAATGACTAGTGTTGATTTATACGAAATTTCGTATAAGAACTTTTTTTTCGGAGGTGAAATACATGCCAAACATTGAATCTGCAATCAAACGCGTACGTACAAGCGAAGTTGCCAACGCGAAAAATTCATCTCAATCAAGCGCTATGCGTTCTGCTGTCAAAAAATTTGACCAAGCAGTTGAAGCTGGTGCGGATAACGTAGATGCGTTATACAAAGATGCTGTTAAAGCAATCGATATGGCTGAGTCAAAAGGATTAATCCACAAAAACAAAGCAAATCGCGACAAATCTCGTTTAAGCAAAAAAATCGCAAAATAATCAAACGGTTGGTTTTCCACTGTTTAACAAAAAAGCCTGATTTCTCAGGCTTTTTTGTTATGCTCTATTTCACCGTATCTTGACTTGCCTGTAACACGAACAATTGAAAAGCGAACTCTTTTTCCACTTTTCCGGTTTTGATCAAATAGTCATTTTCCACCAACTCGTCAAGTAAACGCACTAAATTTTCTTCTTGATAGTTGCGAACTTGCTGCATGGCTAGTTTCACCCGATATGGATGAATCTTAAGAGTTTCAGCGATTTTTGCCTGTTGGTACCCGGCTTTCATCAAAATTCGTGTTTGTAATAATAAACGTAATTGCCCAATCAGGATCGCATTGATCTTGATGGTTTCTTCCCCTTGTAAATGCAAATCTTGATAAATCTTCAACGCCGCCTCAACATTGCCGCTTAAAACATTTCCGGTCAAATCAAAGATATTATGTTCCAACGTTTTTGGAATCAATTGCAGCAGTTCCTGCTTAGATACAAAATGAGTCTCCCCAGCAAAAATTTTCAGTTTCTCCAACTCTTGCATCGTTTTGCTCAAATCTAGATCCGTAAGTTGTAAAAAAAGATCAATCGTTTGACGATCCATTTTCAGACCATCATTTTCCATCGTCTGTTGAACGTAACGCCGGACTTCGGGTTCTTTTAAGGGGTGAACATCGATTAGTTCACTGGCTTTTTTCAGTTGCTTCGTTATTTTTTTTCGCTCATCCAATTTTTCATAATCTGCAAAAAACACGACAACTGAAGTTTCATTCGGCTGTTTCAAATAGGTCAAAAAAGCATCCATATCATGTTCAGGAGCGTTGGCTTTCTTTTCTGCTGTAAAGAAATACGGACGTTCCACAAAAATCAGTCGTTGATCTCCGAAAAATGGCGCCGACTCTGCTTCAGCGAGAACACTATCAAGCGGATCTCTCTCCATATCAAACTGTGCAAAATTCAAATCGTCATCCTCTACCGCCAAACGCTTCAAAAAAGCATCACGGATCTGATCCTGCAAATATTTCTCTGTTCCCAGTACTAAATAAAGCGGCTGAAGTTCCTGTGAACGAATCGCCTGCAAGGCTGTTTGAGTATTCATTATTTCCCCACCTTCAAGAATCATCCTACCATTTCAATAGCTCAAATTCTATTCTTTTATTTTTGAGATTGTTGGCTGTGTTTGCCAAATTTTCCAACGATAGCTAATCATACCCTGCTGATCCGTTCGCAAAATCTCAATATTTTGTTCCTTTAAAAGTGTCACAACTTCTTCGTGCGGATGACCAAAGCGATTATCAAATCCGCATGAAATAATAGCCTGCTTCGGAGCAACCTTTTTCAAAAAGTCAGCATCTGTTGAGGTGCGACTGCCATGATGTCCTAATTTTAGTACATCCACTGCCAAGGAAGGATAGTGACGAAGCACCTGCTTCTCTCCTTCTTTCCCCAAATCTCCGGTAAGTAAGAAACGTTGCCCTTTGACTTTTGTTGCCACAACCATAGAATCTTCATTCTCCCCTTTTCCTTCTTTGAAAGGATGCAAAACCTCCAATCGAAAAAAAGAACCCACTCGATCCCCGGCCTTTACATATTTTATTTTCGTTTTTGGCGCTAATTGAGCCAGCATTTTTTTGATGTTTGGGTGTTGTTGACTCCCATTAGTCAAATAAACCGTGTCAATAAAAATATGCTTTGCTAAAGCAAGTACATCACCCATATGATCCGTATCTCCATGAGTCAACAGCAGTTTATCGATTTTCCGGATTCCTTTTCCTTTTAATAAAGGCAGCAAGGTGTAGTCAGCATTCCTTTTTTGTCCTTTCTGAGAAAAAAACTGCAACTTCCCACCGGTATCAATCAATACAACTTCCCGCTGAAGTGGTGCAGTCAGCAAAATGGCATCTCCTTGTCCCACATCAACGAAGGTCACTGCTGTTTCTACTGAAAGTAAATTAGGTAGCGTCGGCAGAAGCAAACAAAAAATAATCGCTTTGCAATACTTCTTTCTTTGATAAAAAAAGCCCCCTGCAAATAGTCCCAACAACATAATTATAAATGGTGGCTGCCCGCTTCGCCAAAGCCACGGAAATAAACCGGATAGTGTCTCCACCAAAGTAAGCAGCTGGTCAAAACCTGCCAGAAACACCGCTGGAATTTTTCCAATAAAGGACCAGCTAAGCAAAAGAAGTGCAGTCGGCAATAATATAAACTGAAAAATCGGTGCCAAGAGAAATGTCAAAATTCCGCCCATCAACGGCCACTCAAAAAAGAGATAGAGAATCAATGGCGCAGCTAAAAGCGAGAGCCATTGGGAACGTATAAGCAGCCTCAACCAACCGCTTGCTTTAGGTTGACACAAAATCAGCCAAGACATCATCAAAGAAAGCAGTCCGGAAGTTTTGACCACTACTGCCGGGTCCAAAATAAGTAAAACAAGTAACACGAGAGCAAAACAATCCATTGCCGAAAGTCTTACCGGAACCATTTGTGTGAATAATCTCAAAAGAAACAACAAGCCAGCCCGCCAAACGCCGGGAGCACCACCCATCAAGCCAATCAACACTATTGTAATCAGACAAAAAAGTGGAAAAGTTTCCTGTGGTGTCCAACGAAGCCTTCTAACTAACTTCTGGATTCCTCCCAGAAAAAAATAGACATGCATGCCTGAGATACTAAACAGATGCAACACTCCAGCTGGCGCAAAAATCTCCGTCAATTCCTCAAAGCGCTGGTCTTTGTAACCTGTCAACAGTGCCGATACATAGGCACTGCTCTTTGTCGAAAAACTTTTTTCGATATGATCAATCAAACCCGCACGTAAACCTCTGATTGAAAATACTTTCGAAATTGCCTGCTTTTTCTCGATACGATGGATTTTTAAAATTCCGGAATACCCGTTAATCTTCAGATACCGTTGATAATCAAAACCGTATTGATTTCTTTGCGGTTGCCCCAGTTGTATTTCTCCTTTGATACGGATTCGAACCTGCCAATTTTTTCGCTGTTGCCACATTTCATGGTCTGTTTGCTTTTTTAGTTGATAAGAACAGCGAAAGCGACGTTTCTGTTGATCCTCTCCATCAAAAGTTACAAGATTTTCTTTCAATTGGATAGTGTCTGGTTCTACTTGAAGGATCATTTCTGTTTTTCCGGGTGATATCATTTTTGGTAAGCTGCTGATTCCCAAAACTAAAACGATCAACCCGCAAAACAGTGCCAAAAGTAATAAAGCAATTTTTCTTTTACAGCAAAGAAAAATAAATAGATAGATGCCAAAAAGACAGAACCCATAGGCTGAAAATAGCCATCCACTGCAAAAAGTCGCAACCAGCAAACTCGGGAAAATAAGCTGATTGCGCAGTGTCCAATCAAGGGTTGGTTTTTTCACTCAACTCTCCGAAAGAAAGTTTGGTGAAATATTTAGGTTCCAAGACAACTTGATGAACAGACGCCCCCACCTGCTGAATCAAGTCTAAAGCATACTCATTGTTTCGATAATCATTCATATAATGAATCGTTTTAATGCCTGCTTGTAGGATTGCTTTGGTACAAGGCAAACAAGGAAAATGCGTGACATAAATCTCCGCACCTTCTGTTGAGACACCTAATTTTGCACATTGAAGGATGGCATTCATTTCTGCGTGGATCGTTCGAATACAATGACCATCAACGACAGAACACCCATCATCAATGCAATGAACATCTCCACTAACAGACCCGTTATATCCGCCTGCAATAATCCGACGGTCTTTCACTAAAGTAGCTCCTACTTCCAGTCGTGTGCACGTACTACGCAAGGACAGCAAAGCTGCCTGCGCCATAAAATATTGGTCCCAAGGGATTCGTTCAAAAGTCATACGTTCTCTCCTAATCATCGTTATTACTTATATTGTAATGGAAGGTTTCAATTTTTCAACCGTCTTTTCACCAATACCTGAAACTTCTGTCAAATCCTCGACAGAAGGAAATGGACCATTTTCTTCCCGATAGTCAATGATCGCTTGGGCTTTCTTTTCACCGATACCAGATAATTCTTGTAGTTGACTAATTGTTGCTGTATTGATATTGATTTGTATCGAATCAGCAGCTGATACTTCTTGAATTTGTGGATGCATTATCACTTCCGTTTCTTCTTTATTTGGAACATAGATCATTTGTTGGTCAACCAAAATGGCGGCTAAATTTAATGCCTTTTCATCTGCTGCCTCTGTCAAGCCTCCCGCTAACAAAACTGCCTCGTGAATGCGTGCATTTGGCTCTAACGAGTAGACACCTGGCTTTTTCACCTCTCCTTTGATATCTATAAGAATCTCGGTTTTTTCTGTTATCCTCGTTTCTGACGACACTGAACTTTCCTGACTTTCTTCTGCTAAATCCCAACTTGTCTCGGTAGTAAAGGTCCGTTGGAAGTAGATAAATGCCACACCACAAAGAATGAGCAAAATAATACTTCCTAAACATACAAAAAGTCGATAATTTTTCCAACATAGTTTTAGTTTTTCCATTATTTTTCCTCCTTCGTTAATAAGTTCGCTAAAAAAATAGTTTTCTGCGAAAAAAAACAACTACCCAAAAGATAGTTGTTTCGTTCTACTTATTCAAAGTAAGAATCTCACTCATGTGATGAATCGTAAAGTCGGCTGAAATCTCAGACAAAAAATAGTCAATATCGTAAAAACACGTTTTGATCCCGGCACTTTTTCCTGCATCGATATCCATTGGACGATCCCCTACCATAACAGTACTTTCTCTTGGCAAGTGGTATTTTTCAACGAGATAGTTGATGGCACTTGGATCTGGTTTTCTTGGAAATTGGTATTCAGGTCCAACGATTTCTTCAAAAAATTCCAACATTCCAGCATTTGCTAAAAGTTCTTTTGTTGAAGCAACGGTGCGATGGGTCAAAATATAATTTTTTCCTCCCGCTTGAATTATCGCCTTCAAGGTATCGTAAACTTCTGGAAATACTACTGGCTGCCGTTGATCCATTGCTTCTTTTTGATGAAACCGTTCAGTAAATTCCGCAAAATCCAACTGGTAGGTCTCTGCTACTGCTTTTGATGAGTGTTCTTTTAGTAAACGATAAATTTTTTTCGGTTCTGCGTTGATCTGATAATCAGCCAACGCTTGAATAAAGCCGTCTAACATGATAGGGTACGTGTCAAATAACGTCCCGTCAAAATCCCAAATATATGAATGAAACATGTTTTTCTCCTAATTCTTAAATGAATGAATTGGCGCTGGGATTCTGCCCCCGCGCTGTATAAAATCGGTAGAAGCTGCTTGATTGGTCTTCATTACCGGTGCAGTTCCTAAAAGACCACCGAACTCAACCAGGTCACCAACTTTTTTATCCTTTGCCGGAATGATTCGAACAGCGGTAGTTTTATGATTGATAACACCGATAGCTGCTTCATCAGCAATCATTGCAGCAATCGTTTCTGCTGGTGTGTCTCCCGGAATAGCAATCATATCCAGACCAACCGAACAGATAGCCGTCATCGCTTCTAATTTTTCAAGATTCAAATACCCGTTTTCCACGGCTTTAATCATTCCCGCATCTTCAGAAACCGGAATAAAAGCTCCGGATAATCCCCCAACATGGTTACAAGCCATTACGCCGCCTTTTTTCACTGCATCATTCAGTAAAGCCAATGCTGCTGTCGTTCCATGGGTTCCAACTGACTCTAATCCCATTTCTTCCAAAATCAGCGCAACGCTATCTCCAACAGCCGGTGTTGGGGCCAATGACAAATCAACGATTCCAAACGGAACATTTAGACGCTCGGAAGCAACTCTGCCCACCAATTGTCCCATACGAGTAATTTTGAAAGCTGTTTTTTTGACGGTTTCCGCCACTACATCAAAAGGTTCTCCTTTGACTTTTTCTAACGCCCGCTTCACTACTCCCGGACCGCTGACACCAACATTGATCTCGCAATCTGCTTCCCCAACTCCATGAAAAGCTCCTGCCATAAAAGGATTATCCTCAACCGCATTGGCAAAAACTACCAGCTTTGCACAGCCCATATCAGAAGCAGCCGCCGTTTTTTTAATCGTTTCACCCATTAGTTTCACTGCATCCATGTTGATACCAGCACGTGTAGAACCGATATTGACAGAAGAACAAACAAATTCTGTTTCTGCCAAAGCTTCCGGAATGGAATGAATCAGCGGCAGATCTGCACCTTGGTACCCTTTTTCGACTAACGCACTGTAGCCACCGATAAAGTTCACGCCTACTGCTTTTGCCGCTTTGTCCAATGTTTTTGCAAATTGAACGCAATCCTGCCCGCCGCTTGCGGAAGCAATGATTGCAATTGGTGTTACTGATATCCGTTTGTTAATAATTGGAATACCGAATTCCGTTGAAATATCTTCTCCAACCTTCACCAAGTTTTTGGCTTTTTCAGTAATTTTTTGATAAATTTTCTGACAGGTCTTTTCCGTACTTGCATCAATACAATCCAGTAAAGAAATTCCCATTGTGATGGTCCGAATGTCCAGATTTTCTTCTTCTACCATTCGGATCGTTTCTAAAACTTGTTTTGTTTCCATAGTTTTCCTCCGAATTATAGTTTGTGCATTGCATTGAAAATTTCTTCGTTTTGAATACTAATTTTAACACCAAGAGCAGCCCCTACTTGGTCCAATTCCTGTTTGATCTGCCCAAAATCGGCTGCCGCATCCATTTCCAGCATCATCATCATGGTAAAATATTCCTCCATGATAGTTTGTGTTACATCTAAAATATTGATTTCAAGTTCTGCTAATTTTTGGCTGACACCGGCGATAATTCCCACCTTGTCTTTGCCGATTACTGTTAAGATAGCTTTCATGCAGCGAATCCTCCAATTTTTTTCAATAGTATACCATACCTTTGCCTAGTTATTCACAAAATTTCAGAACAAGCGTCTTTGAATTTTCATGAATGTTCGTAGTTTACAATAATTGTTTCTCAATAATGCGTAACTGAGGATCTAAACGATACAAAATCGGTTGGGCATTAGGAATGTCGATCGTATCCATTTGATTCTCTGGAATATTCTCCAAATATTTTACCAGTGCCCGCAAACTATTCCCATGACCGGCAATCAATACATTTTTTCCAGAACGAAGAAGGGGGGCTATTTCTTGCCATAAAGGAATGATCCGCTGAACCGTCATTTGCAGATTTTCCCCATGAGAAATATCTCTAGCGGCTAAATGATTATACCGTCGATCAAAATGATTTTCTGAAGCTAAGGGCGGCATTTCGTAAAAATCCCGACGCCAACGCTGAACCTGTTCTTTTCCAAAACGCTCAGCCATTTCATCCTTGTTTTCACCTACTAATGCACCATAATGGCGTTCATTCAACCGCCAAGTCTTATAGGTAGGAACCCAGAGTTGATTACTTGCTTCCAAAACGATGTGACAGGTCAACAGTGCCCTCTTTAGAACCGAAGTGTAAGCAGCATCAAATTCAATCTGAGCAGCCTTAATCTTTTCTCCCGCTTCTTGCGCCTGCACCTTCCCTTTTTCTGTTAACGGAACGTCTAACCATCCCGTCCAATAATTTTCAAAATTTGCTTCACTTTCTCCATGACGAATTAATACGACATCCATCTCGCTACACCTCTCTTGAATTGATTATCCCAGTTTCACTGAAAAAAGTCATTCCCTATTTATTATCTGAACATTTTATGATTGCAAACCCTAACAAAATGCCTAATTTTTGATTGAATTTTTGTTGATTTCTACTCTTGTGTTTCCATTCAACTGTGATAGTATGTAACTTGCGAAAATGAAAAAGTGAGGGTTATAAAGTATGAGAGACTTGACCACGGGTACCCCAGCAAAATTAATTTTTATTTTTACTATTCCGTTGCTCGTCGGAAATATTTTTCAGCAATTCTATAATATGGTAGATATGATCATCGTCGGACAAACCATCGGAAAAGAAGCCCTGGCAGCGGTTGGAGCCACTGGGAGTATTACTTTTTTGATTATCGGATTTGCTCAAGGTTTGACTGCCGGGCTGTCAATTATTACGGCTCAACGTTTTGGCGCGCAGGATTATCGCGGAGTCAAAAGAAGTTTTGCAGTCAGCATCGTAATCAGCCTAGTCGTTACAACAATTCTAACAATTTTAAGTTTGGTTTTTCTGCGCCCATTACTCTTGGTGATGCAGACTCCTCCAGAAATTTTGGAGCAAGCACAGGAATTTATTTCCGTTATTTTAGGAGGCATGTTTGCTTCCATGGCCTTTAATTTGCTTTCAAACATGGTTCGTGCATTGGGAGACAGCCGCACTCCCCTTTTCTTTCTGATCTTCGCAGTGATTATTAATGTTGTTTTGGATTTAGTTTTTATTATTAATTTTAAAATGGGGGTTGCAGGTGCTGGCTATGCTACCGTTATTGCTCAAATTGCCGCCAGTGTCATGTGTTTTATTTATATCAAGAAAAAAATTCCCTTACTCCAATTAACAAAAAGTGATTTTCAATTCGATAAGAAAAATATTCGTGTCCATTTGAATGCAGGGCTGCCAATGGCCTTCCAGTCGTCGATCATCGCTATTGGAGCTGTTATCCTTCAATCCGCTTTAAACAGTCTAGGAACGGACGTGGTTGCCGCTCAAGCCGCGGCTGGACGAATCGACCAATTTGCTACCCAGCCAATGATGTCATTTGGCGTAACGATGGCAACCTTCACCGCACAAAACTTCGGAGCGAAAAAATACGGTCGTATATTAACAGGAGTAAAACAGTGTCTGATTATGAGTTGCAGCTTCAGTATTGTTGCCGGTGCCATTGTGGTCCTCTTCGGAAAGCAATTTGTTCGTTTATTTGTAAATACCAGCGAAGTTGAGGTTTTTCACTTAGCTCAGATTTATTTTAATATTGCTTCTAGTATGTACTGGATTTTAGCTATCTTGTTTATTTTACGCTACACCTTACAAGGTCTGGGACAAACAAAAATCCCAACGATTGCCGGTGTGATGGAATTGATTATGCGTTCCTTCGCAGCAATCGTACTGACTCATTATTTCCAATATCCTGGTGCTGCTGCAGCTTCTCCTCTTGCTTGGATTGGCTCCGTCATTGTACTTCTCTATTCTTATTTCAAAGCGATCAAAGAGCTGAAACGATTGGATGCGCAACAGCAATTAGTTGAAGCAAAATGAAAAAGGACAGAAACAGCGAAATCAAGCTGTTTCTGTCCTCTTTTTATTGTTTCCCCTCGTCCAATAATCGTTCCATATCGACAACTTTACGATAAGAATTGATTTCTGTAATTCCAATCACTTTATCAATGTCGATACTAAAACAAATCCCGTTTCCTGGTTTGCTGATCTGTATACCACTACCAATCGCCTGCATCACTTCATTCGTTAATGTATCAGGAACAAGTGTCAAAACGATATCCTTTTCCGGTTCGATTTCAATTCCGAAAAAGCGGGCGCTGTCATGAGCGCCGGAGCCTTTCGCATGGATGACTGTTCCGCCATTTGCGCCAGCCTCCTTTGAGTAACCGATCACTTCAGAACCAACGCCTTTATCAACGATGGTCACGATCATTTCCAAATTTAATGCAACGGGTCTATTCATCTTCTTTCCTCCGATTCTTGTAATGCTTGTCGCTGTTTTAGAACACGTTCTTGTTTGCGTTTATAAATATAGCCTAATGCTAAGGTCGATAAGATTGGCGTCAAGGCGATCATCGCAACCACGCCGAATCCATCAATCATCGGACTGCGCCCTTCGATTTGTGCGGCAATAGCTACTGCCATCGATAAAATAAAGGTAGAACACATTGGTCCGGTGGCAACGCCCCCGTTATCAAAGGCCATTGCTAAAAACATTTTATCCACTTTTCTTCCTAAAATAAAAACCAGTAAATAGCCGGGAATCAGGAAATAGTACAGACTAAAACCTGCCAACAAGCGCCACATAGAAAGAGCAACTGCAATACCAATTCCGATAGAAACGACTGCTAGTAAAACTTTCCCTTGAATCGTTCCCTCACTTTCTTCTTCCACTTGCTTAACCATGACATGGATCGCAGGTTCGGCAAAACCAACTAGAAAGCCCATCACTAATCCGATTGGAATCAGAATGTAGTTGTTCTCCATAGATGCAAGTGCAGAACCTAAATGTTGCCCCACCGGTACATAAGCAATCTCAACCCCATGTAAAAAGAGAATCAAGCCAAATGTAGTCAGTAAAAAGCCTTTCATAATATTCCAAAATTTTTGTTTTTTTAGTTTGAAGCTAAACGCATTCATCAATACAAAAATCAAAATAATTGGAAAAATCGCCATCAAAACATCCTTAATGATGTCGTCAAATCCGGTAAAAATCTGTTGAAGTAAACTCACTGAAAAATCACTCCCAACAACATTACTGCTAAAATAGGTCCCAGTGATGAGATCCCAACCATACCAAAGCTGTCATCCTCGCCCTTACCTTGTTGGATCATACTGGTCAATCCACTAGCTAAAGCTAAAATAAACGGTACAGTAACTGGTCCTGTCGTTACGCCTCCAGCATCGAAGGCAATCGGCATAAATTCTGGCGGTGTAAAAAAGGAAGCCGCCAAAACCGCTATGTATCCTACCAGCATCAACTTGTAATAGGAAATTTTAAATACTACTCGCAACAAGGCAAAAGCTAGAAAGACCCCCGTTCCGATACTAACAACGCCGATTAATAAAAATTTTGTGATTGCGCCTTCAGAAATATCCGTCACTTGCTGGGCAAGAACCTGAACAGATGGTTCTGCAATAGTGATTCCGATCCCGATTGCAAAGCCGAGACTAAGCATAATTGCTAAATTACGTCGTTTGATCATATACTCGCCGACTAATTCCCCCACTCGCAACATCGAATATTCTGCACCAAATAAAAAGAACGCCATTCCCACCATCATGATTCCTGCACCCACTAGAAAAGTAATTAAATCATCCTTTGCTAAAGGTGCAAAAATAAATGTCAAGATCGTGATCAAGACCGTCATCGGCAAAATTGAAACAATTACTTCTTGAAATGTTTTTCGCATCGCTCTCCTCCTATATTTGTTATACTTATAGTGTAACCTAAAAATAACGTTCATACCAATTTATTTTCAATTTACTTCATTTTTTTTTAGGTTTATAGGAAATTTTATAGGGAAGAGATGACAAAATGAAAAAATGGATAGTACCAACAATCGGGTTTCTACTCCTTCTTGTAGCATTTGGAACCTTTCTTTCAAGTCACGGAGAAAAAAAAACCTCGTGGTTGAAAAAAGAGGCTCCTGATTTTTGGGTGCTTTCAGATGTTCACTTTATTGCGCCAGAGTTGCACGATGATGGACCTGAATTTACTTACATCACAAAAACAGCGGCTGGCAAAGATTTATACTACCAAGAAGAAAGTTTGCAGGCCTTTATTGAAAAAGCCCGGCAAGAAAAACCAGAGG
The DNA here is from genome assembly GCF_009933265.1 of Enterococcus sp. JM9B. Taxonomy (NCBI): domain Bacteria; kingdom Bacillati; phylum Bacillota; class Bacilli; order Lactobacillales; family Enterococcaceae; genus Enterococcus; species Enterococcus sp. JM9B. Next base: position 31,039 of record NZ_MAEK01000041.1, read on the forward strand.
GAATCATCATTACCGGTGACCTCACGTTAAACGGCGAAAAAGCAAGTGCGGAAAAAATGGCAGACTTGTTTCGTCCCCTTGAAAAAAAGGGTATTAAACTTTTATGTATTCCCGGAAATCACGACATCCACGATGGTTGGGCAAGGTCTTATCACGGCGAAGAGCAAGAAAAAATTCCTCAGATCAGTCCTGAAGATTTTAAAAAGATTTTTCCGGATGGCTATAAAATAGCAAACAGTACTGATCCAGATAGTTTGAGTTATAGCATTTCGGTCAATTCTCATTACCAATTTATCTTTCTGGATTCAAACATCTATACGTTGGATGTCAGCTCCTCTGCTCCTCCAACCGGTGGAGAACTATCAAAAGAAACTTTGTCGTGGCTAAAGCAACAACTGGCGCAGGCAAAAGAAGCAAAACAAACTTCTTTGGTTTTCATGCACCACAATCTTTATCAGCATAATGCGCTGGTTCATCAAGGCTATGTTTTAAAAAATACCAACGACTTAAAGAAACTTTTAAAAGACTATAAGGTTCCGGTTGTTTTTTCTGGTCACATTCATGTTCAAGATATTATGGCCGATCCCGATCAACAGCTAGACACAAAAGAAATTGTCACCGGTTCGTTTGCCATTGCCGACCACGGCTACGGTATTCTTTCAATCCAACCACAAAAAATCACTTATAATCGAAAAACGTTGGATGTCGATACTTGGGCAAAAGAACAGCATGAAACAGCAGAAAATCTGCTTCATCATCAGAAATATTTGAAAGATTTATTTCTTCTTGATGGGGAACGGATGGCCTATGAGCAATTACTAGGGCAGGATATTTTTGATAAAACCGTTCTAGAGCCTAGCGCCACATTTGTCGGAGAGAAGAATTATCTCTATTTTACGGGAAACGATTTTCTTTCCGACACCGAAGTTGCGCAAGAAAAACAACAGGAAGGCTATCAGTTGATTGCTGAACACTCTAGTTTTTTAAAAAACTATCTTGATACGATACTACAAGATACAAATTTACCAGATGATCACTTGGAAATCTCGCTTTCTGAGAAGTAATTTTTTTGATGAGGGTATAAAAATAGCGCACAAAATGTACGCCGTTTTTATACCTTTATTTATTGAAAATTTTAGGACCTTTTCGCATATTCTTGCGATCATTTTTCGGGGTATCCATCTGTTTGGATCTGCCGCCACCCTGTTTCTTCTTGATTAATTCTAACATTTTTTCTTTTGAATTCATTTGTTCCACCACCTTCACGGCTTATTACTCAACCGACGCTTCTCTTTTCATTTTCTATCAATGGAGTAGTTCCATTATCCACATCACAAAATCTCATGATAGCAGAATATAAAACACTTGGCAATAATGACTTTTAGATAGAGAGCCTCGTTGCGTAAACTCAAAATTTTCTTGAAGTTAGCACTCCTAAGTAAAGAAATCGAGAATTCAGATTAAGATCCAAACTCTCGAAAAGCTATCAATTCAATTACTTCTCCACTCGAGTAAGCAAACTTACTGACTCCACATGATATGTTTGTGGGAACAAATCAATTGGCTGAATCTTTTTAGTCTCATAGCCTTTTTCAGCAAAAAGTGCCAAATCACGAGCAAGAGTTGCCGGGTTGCAAGAAATATAAATAATTTTTTCTGGAGCTACATCACTGGCAGCTTCAATGAATTTTGGTTCTAGTCCTTTGCGGGGTGGATCAACGAAAATCACAGTAGGATTCACATCTTCTCGTGCCCACTGCTGCATAACTTTTTCTGCTTTTCCGACTAAATAGGTTGCATTGTCGATTCCATTTTTTTCAGCATTATATTTTGCATCGGCAACAGCACTTTCAATGGTTTCCATTCCGTAAACATGGGCTACTCGTTTGGCTACCGACAATCCGATAGTTCCGATACCTGAATAAGCATCGACTACAATATCATCCTTTTGCAGATCAGCAAAATCAATAGCTGTTTGATACAGCAATTCTGTTTGCTGGGTATTGACTTGGTAGAAGGATTTCGCTGAAATTCGGTACGTATTGCCTAAAAGTTGATCTTCAATGTAGGCTTGACCATACAAAACAACTTCCTTTTCTCCCATAATGACATTGGTTTTTTCTTCATTGATATTTTGGATGACAGAAACTACATCAGGAATTTCATCATGGATTACGGATGCAATTTCTTTTCCTTTAAAGAATTTCTCTTTTTTGGTCACCAAAACCACCATCATTTGATGGGAGTAATGTCCGCGACGAATAACGATGTGCCGTAAGAAACCTTCATGTGCTTCTTCATTATAGGCTTTTACGTTGAAGCGTTGCAAAATCTCACGAACAGTGATGATAGCAGCATCAATTGCTGGATCCTGAATATAGAAATCCTCAATAGGCACAAGATCATGACTATTTTTTCGGTAAAAACCTGTTTGTAGCTTGCCGTCAATTTTTTTGACAGGAATTTGTGCTTTGTTCCGATAATGGGAAGGTACCGCCATACCAATCGTATCCAAAACAGGAACATCCGGCAATTTTGCCACCCGTTGCAGAAGATTTTTCACTTGTTTTTGCTTGAATAAAAGCTGTTGTTCATAGCTTAGATGGCTTAAAGGTGCAATTCCAGTACGAAGTAATTCTTCATTGACAACTTCTTGACGATCTGGACTTTTTTCAAGCCATTCGCTGATTTTTCCAAAGCCAAATTTAGGTCCAACTTTTAAAATTTTGATGCGGACTTTTTCGCCAGGTAATGCATTTTCAATAAATACAGGATAGTGATCAAATTTAGCAATTCCCATACCTTCATGGGTCAAATCGATGATCTCCACCGTATGCTGTTCATTTTTTTTGATTGGGTAGTCTTTCATTATTTACTCCTAATTTTTGACTTTTGTGACCATGCAATAGAAAAACACTTTACTACGCTTTTCGTGCAAAGTAAAGTGCTTTAATTTACTTTTTTTCTTCAGCAACTTTGCCGTCGCCATCAATATCCTCATCCGTCAGCCGTTCTACCTCTTTGATAAATCCTTTGCTGACTTCTTCGTAATCCTCTTCCTCAGTACCAACTAGCGCATCATCTGGTATTTCATCAATATTGGCAAACATTTCAATATGCTGATGGAGATTTTCGAAGGTCATCGGTGCATCACCACCGTATTCCCCGTCTAAGTTGATCATTAACCGTCCTTCCGAAGTTGGTGCTTCAACTACCAGCTTCGACGTTTTCGTATAGATCAGCCGTTTGTCATTGACGTGCTTGCCACCATTTAACATTAGTGCCACTAAATGAACGATTTCAAAAATATTGGCAGTTTTCACAATAATCAAAGAGAATTTTCCGTCATCTAAGGTAGCATCAGGAACGATTTGCTCGAAGCCGCCAACTGAATTGGTTAATCCTAAGAAAAACATTGAGGCGTTTCCATCATATTCTCCATCGTCATATTTGAGGTGCATCTTGATTGGTTTAACTCGCGGCAGCAACTCTGCTCCCTTAACAAGATAAGCCAAATAACCAAAGGTACTCTTCAATTCAGAAGGTACATCATAGGTCAATTCTGTCAGATGTCCCCCCGCAGCGATGTTAATGAAATAATTATCTGTCGTTTTTCCGATGTCCATTTTGATTGTCTGATTTTTCAAAATCACTTCGGCGGCATCACGAATATTATCTCTTGGAATTTTCAATGCTCGAGCATAATCATTCGTTGTTCCAGCTGGGATAATTGCCATTTTTGGACGATTCGCCAAAGGTGCGATACCATTTACGACCTCATTGATCGTGCCGTCTCCTCCAGCTGCCACCACAAGATCAAAGCCAGCCTCTCCCGAACGTTTTGCTTCAAACATTGCGGAATTTGGTTCCGGTGTAGTGGCAAACGCGCTGGCTTCATAGCCAGCACGTTCCAATACATCTAAAATGTCTGCAAGATTTCTTTTAAGGGTTTCTTTTCCTGAAGTTGGATTATAGATTACTCTAGCTTTTTTCATGATTGCCCCTCTTACCGTTTTGCTAATTCTTCTTGCAACAGTTTATTTACAACTGCCGGATTTGCCTTTCCTTTCGTGGCTTTCATAAGCTGCCCTACTAAGAAACCAACGGCACGATCTTTCCCGTTTTTGAAGTCTTCAATTGATTGTTGGTTTTTATCTAAAATTTCATTGATGATCGGTAAAAGCTGTGCAGGATCTGACAATTGGATCAATCCTTTTGCTTCCACCACTTCTTTGGCACTGCCACCGTTAGTAATTAATTCACGGAAAACTTTTTTCGCAATTTTTGAACTGATGGTACCGTCTGCAATCAATTGGATCATCCCCGCCAAATTGCTTGGTGTCAATTTCGTTTCAGCCAACTCAAGCTTTTCACTATTTAGATAAGCAGAAACTTCACCCATCAACCAGTTGGAGGCTTGCTTGGCATCTGCGCCATCTTTCAATGTTTCTTCAAAGAAATCCGACATTTCTTTTGATAGAGTCAGTACTTTTGCATCGTATTCTGGCAAACCAAGTTCATTGACATAACGTACTCTGCGAGCAGCTGGTAATTCAGGCAAGGTTGCCTTTACTCGAGCAATCCACTCATCATCAATAACGAATCGCGGAATATCAGGTTCTGGGAAGTAACGATAATCACTTGACCCTTCTTTCACACGCATCAAAAGTGTTTTATTGGTAGTTTCGTCAAAACGGCGGGTTTCTTGCTGAATTTCTCCACCAGATAACAGAACCTTTGCCTGCCGTACTTCTTCAAATGCTAATCCTTTTTTTACAAAGCTCATGGAGTTCAGATTTTTTAATTCAGTTTTTGTTCCAAACTCTTCTTGCCCATAAGGACGTAAAGAAATATTCGCATCACAGCGCATGGAGCCTTCTTCCATCTTCACATCGGAAACTTCCGTAAACTGGATGATGGAACGTAAGGCTTCCAAATAGGCATAAGCTTCTTCTGGTGAACGCATATCTGCTTCAGAAACGATTTCGATCAACGGTGTTCCCTGACGGTTCAAATCAACATAAGAGTAACCGCCGATACCATGCATATTTTTTCCGGCATCTTCTTCTAAATGGACTCGTTCAATTCGAATTTTTTTCTTCTTGCCTTCAACCTCAATTTCAATCCATCCATCATGCCCAATAGGTTGATCGAATTGTGAAATTTGATATGCTTTGGGATTGTCAGGGTAAAAATAATTCTTTCGGTCAAAATGCGTGTCTCTTGAAATTTCGCAGTTTAACGCAAGGGCAGCTTTCATTCCAAATTCTACTGCGGCTTTGTTCATAACCGGTAGCACACCTGGATATCCCCAGTCGATTACATTGGTATTGCTGTTTGGTTCTGCTCCAAAATGAGCGGGTGCCGGTGAAAAGATTTTAGAGTTGGTTTTTAATTCTACGTGGACTTCTAATCCAATGACTGTTTCAAAATTCATTCCGCATTTCCCCCTAAAATCGCTGGTTTTTTCTTGTGAAATTCTGTTGCTTGTTCAAAGGCATAGGCTGCTTTGTACATCGTTGCTTCATCAAAGTGCTTGCCGATGATTTGTAATCCTACAGGTAAGCCCTCCGAGAAACCTGCTGGAACTGACATTCCAGGAAGTCCTGCTAAGTTTACAGGAATCGTCAAAATATCACTCATATACATAGTGATTGGATCGTTGATGTTTTCACCGATTCCAAAAGCTACAGTCGGTGATGCTGGACCAATAATCAAGTCGTAATCTGCAAAAACTTTTTCAAAGTCCTGTTTGATCATTGTCCGAACTTGACCGGCTTTTTTGAAGTAGGCATCATAATAGCCAGCACTTAATGAGAAAGTCCCCAACATAATCCGACGTTTTACTTCGGTACCAAACCCTTCACTACGAGAATTTACATAAACATCTTCCAAATTTTTGACATTTTCAGATCGGAAGCCATAACGGATTCCATCAAAACGTTGCAGATTTGAACTTGCTTCTGATGAAGCAATAATGTAGTAGACAGCTACGCCATATTTTGAATGAGGCAAGCTGACCTCTTCCACTGTTGCCCCTAATTCTTTAAAGGTTTCTGCAGCTTTCAAAATTGCTTCCTTCACGCCGGGTTGAACCCCTTCGCCTAAATATTCTTTTGGCAAAGCAATTTTCATTCCTTTGATTTCTCCCGTCAATCCTTCAGTAAAATCAGGAACAGAAATACCGGAAGATGTACCGTCCTTTTCATCAAAACCACTGATGGCATTTAGTGCCAAGGCATTGTCTTTGACGGTACGGGTCATTGGTCCGATTTGATCCAATGAGGAAGCAAAAGCAATCAAGCCAAAACGAGACACACGGCCATAAGTCGGCTTCATGCCCACGATTCCATTGAATGAAGCTGGCTGACGAATCGAACCACCTGTGTCACTCCCTAATGAAACTGGAATTTGACCGGCCGCAACAGCTGCAGCCGAACCACCTGAAGAACCGCCAGGAACTTTAGAATGATCCCATGCATTTTTTGTTTTCTTGAAATAAGAGGTCTCAGTACTGCCCCCCATCGCAAATTCATCCATATTCAATTTACCAACTGGAATCATATCTGCTTGATACAATTTATCCATGACAGTTGCATCATAGATTGGTTCAAAATTTGACAGGATTTTTGAAGCTGCTGTCGTCAGAATATCTTTTGTAACAATATTATCTTTGATCCCAATAGGAATTCCTGCCAATACGTTGTCTTCTGAAATTCCTTTTTCATCAATCGCTTTTGCTTGGGCCATAGCTTTTTCTTCTACTGTGGTGATGAACGCATCGATTTCCGGTTCTGTTTCTTTGATCCGATCAAAAATTGCTTTAGTCAAATCCACTGAAGTGATTTCTTTTGAAACAAGCAATGCGTGTAATTCCTCTAAAGTTTTGTCATATAGTTTTTCCATTATGCACCAGCCTCCCCATTTTCGATGATTGCCGGTACTTTAATAAAGCCATCTTCTGATTCTGGAACATTTTTTAATAATTCATCACGATTCCAACCGGCTTGCGCGCGATCTGGTCGCATAACATTCACTGTTTCAACAACATTTGAAGTGAACGGCACTCCTTGTGTGTCTACCTCATCGAGTAATTCCACCATATCGATGATTTTTCCTAATTGCGTTGTGAATTCATGTCGCTCAGCATCTGAAAAAGATAACTTTGCTAATTTTGCTACATGTTTGACTTGTTCTTCACTAATCGCCATTGTACCCCTTCTTTCTAAAAATCTTCGTACAACTCTTTTTTTGATTTTCCTTACTTATAATGAAATACTTCACGCAATTTTGCAAGTAACTAATTAAAAACATAGGAAATTACTTCTTTTTCCCCTACTTTTTTTGCTATAAAGGCTTGCGGACCGTCGATGGAATTGATTTGAACCTCGATTGTCCCGGAAGTCCCCTCAAAAATTGATTCGATTTGTTTTCCAATAAATTGGGTAAAACTGGTAATCTCAGTTTTACTATAATATTTTGAATAGATGCTCATTGTTACTGCTTGCACCTGATCTTCGACATAATAAGCACTACCGGTTACTCCCGCTAATTCTGGGAAGAAACCTTGTATGGCATCACGAAAGCTGGTAAATTTCGTATTCAAACCATCTTGTGTCGCATTGTTTTTCTCTCCAGAAGCCACTGGTAAAGTGACGTGCGCTTCAGTGACCCTATCAAACTGATCAATGGTCGTCCCGCCATCCTTGCTCACAGCAGAATAAATATAATTTCCGCCTCGAATGTCTTCTCTAGCTGCTTGTTCAAACAGTCCAACCATAATCGGCACTTTTTCCAGACCTGAAATTTTCCGCACACGGGTCAGTACAGCATTGACAGTTTTACGAGCATTTGCCATGATTTCATCCCGAGAGATTTCAACTGCTTCATCTCCCGAATAATCCACCGAATTAAATGCAAAGCCTAAACTGATTCCTCCCAAGGTTTTGCCGTCTTCCTTAATGAAATCTTGTTCCATCAACTGCTGAAAGATAATCGGCTTTTTTTCATCTTTGGGATTAAGCCCATCCGGATTATCATCACTTGCCCGATCCAACCAAGAACGAAGGGTCTCCTCATCAATTTTTTGTCCTTCTTGGAAATAATACGAATCCACCGGAAAGGTTTCATGAGAAAGCCGTAACAACCCATCTTCAAAATTCTGCTGGTTGTAGCCGCCGGTCATTTTCTCTGCATTTAACTTGCGGGCAGCACTGGTTTGGTATTGTCCGTCTTTCATCAATGCCTGGTAAGCGGAATTATCCACCCGACCAGTAGTGATACTTCCCCCACTGGTCTTCTCGCCTTCATTTACATTGGAAATCCCATTTTCTAAATTTCCACAGGCACTTAAGAAAAATATGGTCGCACCCAACAGAAGTATTTTTTTAGTTTTCATCTTCATGACTCCCTTCGATTGCTGCGACCATTTCTGCTTCATTCCAAACAGTGACGCCAAGAGTTTGCGCCTTGACTAATTTACTTCCTGCCTCTTCACCGGCAACGACAATATCGGTTTTCTTCGAAACACTACCAGTGACTTTTCCCCCTAGGTTTTCGATTCGCTCTTTTGCTTCTTCTCGCGTAAAATGCGTTAATTTTCCAGTTAAAACAACTGTTTTATCCTTAAAAGGAGACTCTATTTTTTCAAGCTCCCTGATAGTTTTTCCCTGATAGGCAAAATTGACACCAGCTTCGGCCAATTCACGAAGAAGTTCATGGACCTCCTCATTAGCAAAATAAGTCACCAAACTATCTGCGATGATCTCTCCGATTGCATCAAGCTGAATGATTTCTTCTTTTTTCGCCTCAGCAACCTGCCATAAATTACCAAAATATTCAGCTAGAATTTTCGCAGCTTTGCTGCCGACATGGCGGATTCCCAAACCAAACAGCAAACGTTCCACTGAATTTTCTTTACTCTGTGCGATAGCGGTCAATAAATTATTGGCTGATTTTTCTTTTATCTTATCTAAGGTGAGCAGTTGTTCCTCCGTTAACGAATACAAATCAGCGACATCTTTAACCAGTCCACGATCGTACATTTGAGCTAAAACCCGTGGACCTAACCCATCAATGTTCATAGCATTTCGCGAAACAAAATGACTCAAGCCTTCTTTGATTTGCGCAGGACATTTTGGATTAATACACCGCAAAGCAACTTCTTCGTCCAAATGAACCAATTCACTATTGCAAATTGGGCAATGGGTCGGAATCTGATAAGGCTGGCTATCCGCTGGACGTTCGTCGATCAAAACTTGTGCCACTTCAGGAATAATATCCCCAGCTTTATAAATCACTACTCTATCCTGTAAACGGATATCCTTCATCTTGATGTAATCAACATTGTGCAACGAGGCACGACTAACTGTTGTTCCAGCCACACGAACTGGGGTCATTACCGCAGTTGGCGTTACAACACCGGTACGGCCGACCGTCCATTCGATCGTTTCAATTGTTGTTTGAGCTTCTTCAGGAGGAAATTTGTAAGCCGTTGCCCAACGAGGCGCTTTTACAGTAAAGCCAAGTTGATCCTGCTGATTGAAATCGTTGACCTTGATAACAACGCCATCAATTTCATAAGGCAGGTCTAATCGTTTTTCATGGTATTCTTCAATGTATGCCCAGATTTCTTCTACATTTTTGCATAGACGTTTTTCCGGATTGGTACGAAAACCGATCCGCGCTAATTCATTTAGCGCATCAAATTGGGTTTGTGCTTCCAATGGACCAAAATCAGCTACCGTATACAAAAAAGTGTTAAGGTTACGTTTTGCCGTAATTTTAGTATCTAGCTGCCGTAAACTTCCGGCAGCGGCATTTCTCGGATTCGCAAAAACATCCAACCCAGCTTCTTCCCTTTGTTCATTTAGCGAAACAAAAGATTTTTTCGGCATATAGCATTCGCCGCGAACCTCAACAGATATCGGTTCTTGTAAACGCAAAGGAATCGATTTGACGGTTTTCAGGTTCTCCGTGATATTTTCTCCTACGGTGCCGTCTCCTCGAGTCGCTCCTCGAACGAAGATTCCTTCTTCGTAACGCAACGAAATAGAAAGTCCATCGATTTTCAATTCACACACGTAAGAGACTTGTTCTCCCAGCGCCTTCTTTACCCGTTCGTCAAAAGCAATAATCTCTTCTTTGCTGAATACATCACTCAAACTGTAAAGAGGACGATCATGGACTGCTTTTTCAAAGCCTTGAAGCACTTGTCCACCGACTCGCTGTGTGGGCGAGTCAGCAGTAACGAGCTGTGGATATTGCGCTTCAATCGCCGCCAATTCATGGTACAGCCGATCATAGATATAATCTTCTACTGTCGGTTGATCTTGAACATAATACTCATAGGCGTAGCGATTCAACTGCTCTCTGATTTTTTCTGCCTTTTCGGAAATCTTATTTATTTCTGGTTGGCTCATATCAGCTGTCCTTTCTTATAATTTCTCGATTGGGGCAAAAGCCGCCAATAATTTTTTAACACCTTGTTCAGGAAAAGCAACATCTAACTCTACATCTTTGGCTGTACCGTTTGTACGAACCACCGTGCCGATTCCCCATTTCTTATGTTTCACTTTATCGCCGGCTTTCCAATCAGCGGAATCTCCACCAGTTTCTTGACGGCTGGATACAACCCGCTGTGTTGGCTGTACATAAGCAGGTTTGAAGACTTTAGGATCAAAAGTTCGCACAGGTTTTTGATGAATACTGCCCGTTCGGCTTCCCTTATTAGCCAGTAATTCTCCTTCAATCTCTTCGATAAAACGAGACGGACGATTATACTGCGTTCGCCCATATAAAGTTCGAGAAAAAGCATTTGTCAAATATAATTCTTCTTCGGCTCGAGTGATCCCGACATAAGCCAATCGTCGTTCTTCTTCTAATTCTGCTTCTTCCAGCAAGGCACGGGAAAGAGGAAAGACGCCTTCTTCCATCCCTACTAAAAAGACAACTGAAAACTCCAAGCCTTTTGCTGCATGCAGGGTCATCAAAGTGACTTGGCTGGCTTCTTCTTCGTAGCTATCAACATCCGATAACAGCGCCAAATCATTAAGGAAGATTGTTAATTTATCTTCAGCTTCCATTTCTTCTCGTTCAAAACGTTTATCAAATTCCTGCGTCACTGAAAGAAACTCTTCTAAGTTTTCTAAACGGGTTTGTGCCTCTAACGTATTTTGTCGTTTCAATTCATCTTCATAGCCGGATTTAGTCAAAACTTCGGCGGTTAATTCTGTCACTGACAGAAAAGGAACCATCTTCGAAAAATCTGCGATCATTTCCCCGAAATCGCCTAATTCCCGACCAGCCTTTCCAGAAATATTAGCTAACTGGACATTTTCAGTAGCCTCTAGTAATGAAAATTCATGAAGTGCAGCAAAATCCCGTAATTTTTCAATAGAGCCCGGTCCGACACCACGTTTGGGTACATTGACGATTCGTTCAAAACTGATTGAGTCTTTGGGATTGGCAATCACTTGCAAATAAGCCAAAATATCTCTAATTTCTTTGCGGTCGTAGAATTTGTGCCCGCCAACCATTTTATAAGGGATATTGGCTTTTAAGAAAGTTTCTTCCACGACACGTGATTGCGCATTGGTTCGATAAAGTACTGCGAAATCGCCGTATTTTCGTTGATTGTCACTAATCTGACGCAAAATCTCTGAAACGATAAATTGTCCCTCGTCCCGTTCATTGTCTCCACGATAATAGGTGATTTTTTCTCCGTCGTTGTTTTCCGTCCACAGTTGCTTTTCTTTCCGGTTGCGATTATTTTGAATCACTTGGTTTGCCGCAGCCAAAATCGTTTTGGTGGAACGATAATTTTGTTCTAATAAAATAACAGATGCATCTGGATAATCTTTTTCAAAATCCAAAATATTCTGCATATCGGCTCCCCGCCAACCATAGATACTTTGATCTGCATCACCAACAACACACAAATTGCGGAAACGAGCTGCAAGCATATTGACCAATGTATACTGCGCATGGTTCGTGTCTTGGTATTCATCGACGTGGATATAATGAAATTTAGACTGGTAATAGGTCAACGAATCTGGATGCTCATTGAAGAGACGAATTGTATTCATAATCAGATCATCAAAATCCATACACTGATTGGTTCGCAATTCTTTTTGATACAGGTGATAACAACGAGCAACGATTTGTTCAAAAAAGCTGCCTTGTAATGCTTCTACATCGTCAGGCGTCTGCAAAGCATTTTTTGCATTGGAGATTGCGCCTAAAATTGATCGGGCATCGTATTTCTTTGGATCAATATTCAATTCTTTTAGCACTCGTTTCATCAATGTCAATTGTTCTGATGAATCGATGATTGTAAAATTTCGCGAGTAACCGATGAAATCGACATCCCGGCGCAAAATACGCACACACATGGAGTGGAAAGTCGAAACCCAGACATCTGCTCCTTCTGCACCCAGCAGATTTCCAACGCGTTCCTTCATTTCTTTTGCTGCTTTATTTGTAAAGGTGATTGCTAAAATATTCCAAGGATTAACTTCCTTTTCTTCAATTAAATAAGCAATTCGATGGGTCAATACGCGGGTTTTTCCGCTACCGGCTCCGGCCATCAATAATAATGGTCCTTCTGTTTGCTGCACGGCTTCTTTTTGTTTGGGATTCATCCCTTGTAGCAAGTTTTTCCTGGATGACATAACGAAACATCCTTTCCATTTCAATCCTCCCAATTATAGCATTTTCCCTCTTGTCATAAAACGGCTAATAGGAAAACTTTTTTAAATTTCAATAAAACCCCAACTATTCTTCTAAGAAACAATGAAAATCATTTTTATTTTTTTTGAATCTCCTTTTTTCTTCGGATTACCCTTGTCAGCACAATAAAAACAAGCTACATTAAATAAGGAAATGAGTGAAAAAAATGAGTAAAATAAACTATTTAGATGAAACACGAATAAAATATATTGGAAAAGGGGTTTTAGTGGGTGCTTGTGCCGGCTTCATTGTTAGTCTCTTTCGGTTGTTTATTGCAACCTTGAGCACTTGGGTGACTGATGCGTACCTTTTTTTTCATGAGGAACCGTTGTGGCTGATTCCTTGGATACTACTTTCATCTATCATTGCTGTTTTTGTCGGTCTACTGGTAAAAAGTGAACCGGACATCAAAGGTAGCGGGATTCCCCAAGTCGAGGGTCAGCTACGGGATGAAATCCACGTTCCCTGGTTCCCCGCTTTATGGAAAAAATTTATCGGCGGTGTGCTTTCTGTCGGCATGGGATTGTTTTTAGGGCGTGAAGGACCATCAATCCAACTGGGTGCCAGTGTCGGACAAGGTTTTGCCAAAAAATGGCAGGCAGAAAATTCTGAGACAAAAGTTCTGATTTCCAGTGGTGCCAGCGCAGGACTTGCCGCCGCCTTCAACGCACCGATTGCTGGATTGCTTTTTGTCGTAGAAGAAGTACATCATAATTTTTCGCCTCTTGTTTGGTTGACTTCTTTCGCCTCAGCCATTACTGCAAATTTTGTTTCATTAACAATTTTTGGTTTGCAGCCGGTTCTTCATTTAGGCGCAATCGAATCCTTGCCCTTGCGGTATTATTGGTTGTTAATTCTTTTAGGTATTTTTTTAGGACTCTTAGGGCGCTTCTATCAGCTTGTATTATTATCATTGTCAAAATGGTTTCATAAATTACCACTTCCAGAGTACCTTCATGGCTTGATTCCTTTTTTGCTGGTGATCCCGATTGGTTGGTTCTTTCCTGATAGTTTGGGCGGTGGAAATCAAATCGTGATTCAGTTAGGACAAACTTCGCCGACCTTACTAATTATGCTGGGACTTTTCTTGCTACGTTTTGTTTTCTCAATGATTTCCTACGGCTCATCTTTACCGGGAGGAATCTTTTTGCCTATTTTGACATTAGGTGCTGTTTTAGGTAGTTTGTTCGGCACGGCAGCAGTTCTTTGGTTTCACATTGATCCGATTTTTGTTAAGAATTTTATCATCGTGGCAATGGCCGGCTACTTTGCAGCAATCGGCAAGGCACCACTAACAGCAATCGTCTTAGTGACAGAAATGGTCGGCTCGTTAGTTCACTTGATGCCGTTGGGAGTTGTTGCACTGGTTGCGTATGTCGTGGTGGATTTATTAGGCGGCAATCCAATCTATGAATCACTATTAGAACGATTGGTGCAAACTAAACCTTCTGATATTCAAGGAAAAAAACTTGTACTTGAATGGCCGATTACCGTTGAAAGCTCTTTGGATGGACTGATGATTCGTGACTTTAATTGGCCGGCAAATATGCTGCTGATTTCGATTCGACGGGGAGATCACGAACTACTGACTCACGGGGATACCATTATGAAGTTAGGAGACACATTGCGGATTCTGACTGACGATACCAATGTTGCAGAAGTTCGGCAAACGATTCAACAACGTTCAGCAAAGACATTGATCTAAAAAAAGAACCTTCCCGGCAACTAAATCGGGAAGGTTCTTTTTAATTATAGCCAAAATCAGCAGCAATTTCTTCGTTTAGATAAACAGAAATGGAACCATCCTTCACAGGAAAAACCCCTTTGCCGTTTTCATCGAGGACAACCTTTTCTTGCTGATTGCTCAACACGTCCACGAAAGTTTTTCCTGCATGGATACCGCTGATGGTCATTTCTTTTTCACCACCAGACCCATTCGTCATGAGTACGGCAAATCCTGAATGCTCATGCTCAAAATCTCCTGTCATCACCCAACCAATCCGATCGGGGTCATCAAAATAATCCACTTGGTTACCAAACGCTAATTGTTGTCGGATTGCTATCAAGGTCTCAAGATCTTGACCGACAGGATTAATTTTTTGTGTTGGAATTCCATAAAGATCGCCCCAAAAAACGGTTGGAATTCCTGCCTTGCGCAATAAAATCAAGGCATAAGCATGTACCTTGAACCAGCCATCAATCCACGACTCCAAACTCTGCCCCTTTTGCGTATCATGGTTATCAACAAAAGTCACTGCATAATCTGGACGAGAAGCAATCAAGGTATTCGCAAAAATTTCCCGCATGTCAAAACTTCCCATCGACGAACTGGCACGATAAAAATTAAAATGCAAAGGAACGTCAAAAAGTGCAATCAAATTACCGGAAGCATCAATATACTCCTCCAATTTAGTTACTTCATCCGCCCAATATTCCCCGACAACAAACAAGGAATCTTTTTTTTCTTTTCGCCGCTGCAACAACCAATCCACAAAAAAATCAAATTGGATATGTTTGACTGCATCTAAACGGAAACCATTGACATTTGTTTCTTCCAAATACCATTTTCCCCATTTATTTAATTGCTCTGCCGTCTCAGGATTCTCCATATCCAGATCACAGCCCATCAAATAGTCAAAATTCCCTTTTTCCCTATCGACCTCTTCGTCCCAACCTTTATCAGCAAAATTAAAAATCGCATGATTAGATCGTCGAGCATCATAGTCTACTCCAGAAAAGTTTTTCCAAGTCCAAGAATACGTATTGTATTTTCCTTGGCGACCAGGAAAAGTGAATTTGGTCCAAGCTTCAATTTCTTCTTCTCCGCTGATTGCTTGGTTACGATTATCCCAATTGTATTCTACCGCCGAGACTCGCTCTATCTCGTCTGCTCCCATAAAATGATTGAACACTATATCCCCATATACCGCGATTCCTTGATTTTGCAAGGCTTGAATCGCTGCTAAATATTCTGCTTTCGTTCCATACTTCGTAGCAACGCTTCCTTTTTGATCAAACTCCCCTAAATCATACAGATCATACGTGCCGTATCCCACATCTTCTGATCCGGCAGCACCTTTAGAAGCTGGCGGCAGCCAAACGGCGGTGATCCCTAACTGTTGCAACGCTGCGGCTTTCTCTTTTATCGTTTGCCAATGAGTGCCGTCAGCAGGCAATTCCCATTGAAACGCTTGTAAGATTAATTGATTGTTCATCATCTATCCTCCTAATCCCGTGACTGTTATTGCACTTTTTTAGCAAATGGTCCTTCTTCCATTAAGCCAAGAAGCAGAAAAAAAGTCAAAAGAAATCCGTATGATTGCTTCTCTGCTCGTTTATGGCGGATTCGTAGGGATCTATGTGACCGCTTTTGGAATAATTTGATTGTTTTTGATTGAATAAATAAAAAGAATATGCTAGGATAAAAAACGAAGAGGTGAATGCAAATGCTTACAGAGGAACGCCAACAAAAAATTCTCTCCCTATTAGAAGAAAAAAACATCGTCAAACTTCATGAACTGACTAATGCTCTTGGGGCCTCCGAGTCGACGATTCGCCGTGATCTTCAAGAATTGGAAGATCAACAACTCTTGACCCGCATCCACGGCGGTGCTAAAAAGATTCAACGTCTCGGTGTTGAACCAACGATGCTGGAAAAAACCCAGAAAAACGCAACAGAAAAAAAAGCAATCGCACAACAAGCAGTGAATCAGCTTCATAAAAATGAAGTCATCTATTTAGATGCCGGATCCACCACCTACGAAATGATCCCACTATTGCCGACTCATTTTGATCTTAAAGTTGTGACTAATTCTGTCAAACATGCTGCTCTACTGATTGATCGACAAATAGCAACGATTATTATCGGTGGAACGATAAAACTTTCAACAAATGCTGCGATGGGGTCTACCAGCGCACAGCAGTTAAAACAATACCGTTTTAACAAAACGTTTTTAGGGATGAACGGTGTGGAAGATCACTGCGGACTTACTACCCCTGATCCAGAAGAAGCTGCTTTGAAACGATTAGCAATTGAGAATAGTGAACAAACGTTTGTTTTGATTGATCACTCAAAATTTCAGCAAATCACTTTTACGCAGGTAGCACCTTTAGACAGCAGCATCACGCTGATTACCGATCACGTTCCTGATGGCTATCGTTCCCTTTATCCCGAAACTACTATTATGGAGGTCAAACAATGATTTACACCGTTACTCTTAATCCATCCATCGACTTTATCGTTCACGTCGACCATTTTCAAGCGGACGCTCTGAATCGCATGACAAAAGATCTCAAGCTTCCCGGTGGAAAAGGACTGAATGTCTCCCGAATTTTAAAACGCTTAGGCCAAGATTCAGTCGCTACCGGCTTTTTAGGGGGATTTACCGGCCGCTTTATTCATGACTGGCTGACTGAAGAAGGTATCACTCAACAATTTACTTCAGTCAAAAACGATACCCGAATCAATATCAAACTCAAATCAGATACTGAAACGGAAATCAACGGGTTAGGACCAGACATTTCTTCACAAGAAATCGAGCAGTTGAAAAAAAACTTAGAAAAAGCTGGTAAAGGAGATATCGTCATTCTTTCCGGCAGCAAACCAGCAAATCTTCCTGAAGGTTTCTACAACGAGTTGGTTACCCTTGTTAAACGCAACGGGGCTGACTTTATCATTGATACGACTGGCAAAGACCTTTTACAGTCTTTGGAGCAGCACCCACTATTAGTGAAACCAAATAACCACGAGCTAGCGGAACTTTACCAAACCAGCTTCACAACAATCGCAGACATCTTGCCTTTTGGAAAAAAACTTTTAGATGACGGAGCGCAACATGCCATTATTTCAATGGCTGGTGACGGCGCCTTGCTGTTTACACAAGATGGAATCTATCAGTCCAACGTATTAAAACGTCCAGTAAAAAATTCAGTAGGTGCCGGTGATTCGATGATTGCTGGTTTTATCGGTGAATATGCCAAAACACAAGATGCCCTTTCCGCTTTCAAATGGGGAGTTGCTTGTGGCAGTGCCACTGCTTTTTCCGATGATTTGGCAACAAAAGAATTCATTGACAGTTTATTACCCGAAGTCAAGATTACACCTATTGACTAAGAGTAAGAGCAATTGATTATTTTTAACAAAGAGAAATACCCAATGACGAACGATGCCGTTTTGTATTAAAAAGAGGAGGAGAAAAATGAACATCAAGGATTTATTGATTAAAGATGCAATGATCATGGATTTGCAAGCAACTGACAAACAAGGTGCCATTGATGAAATGGTTCAAAAAATGTTTGATACTGGTCGTATTTCAGATATTGCTACCTACAAAGAAGGCATTTTGGCACGTGAAGCCCAAACTTCAACAGGTTTAGGTGACGGAATCGCTATGCCCCATGCAAAAAATGCGGCTGTAAAAGAAGCAACTGTTCTTTTTGCAAAAAGTAACAAAGGATTGGATTACGAAGCGTTGGACGGACAACCAACCTATCTTTTCTTTATGATCGCTGCTCCAGAAGGCGCAAATGATACTCACCTGCAAGCCTTAGCACAATTAGCACGACTGTTGGTGGATCCAGAATTTGTCGACCGTTTAAAGAAAGCCGAAACACCTGATGATGTCCAAAAACTTTTTCAAGAGGCGGAGGCGGATAAAGAAGCCGAAGAAAAAGCCGAAACAGCAGAAACAACTGAAAAAGAAGATCAACCCTATATCGTGGCAGTCACTGCTTGTCCAACCGGCATCGCCCACACCTATATGGCAGAGGATGCTTTAAAGAAAAAAGCCAAAGAAATGGGCGTGGCTATCAAAGTTGAAACAAACGGATCGGAAGGAATCAAGCATCGACTAACTGATGAAGATATTGCTCGTGCCAAAGGAGTCATTGTTGCCGCCGATAAAAAAGTGGAGATGAATCGGTTTGATGGCAAACCTTTAGTCAATCGCCCTGTAAGTGACGGCATCCGTAAACCAGAAGAATTAATCAATGAAGCCCTCAGGGGAAAGGCACCTTTATTTCATGGAGATGGGCAAGCAGCCGCCGATTCTCACCAAGCAGATGGAACTGTTGGGCAACGAATCTATAAAGATTTGATGAATGGTGTTTCGCATATGTTACCTTTCGTAATCGGTGGTGGGATTGCAATCGCCCTCTCCTTCCTGATTGATCAATCCTTAGGTGTGCCACAAGCCAATTTAGCTGATTTAGGAAATTACAATGAAGTTGCCAGTTGGTTCAATCAAATCGGCAGTGCCGCTTTTGGTTTCATGTTACCGGTTCTTGCTGGATTTATCGCTTCCAGTATTGCTGATCGACCAGGATTAGTCGTTGGTTTTGCAGCCGGTGCGCTGGCAAATACCGGAGGTGCCGGATTTTTAGGTGCACTTGTTGGCGGCTTTTTGGCCGGCTACGTTGTCTTATTTTTACGAAAGATTTTCAAAGGATTACCAAAATCGTTAGATGGAATCAAAACAATCCTTTTCTATCCGGTGTTTGGCTTGATCATCACTGGTCTGATGATGTTGGTCATCAATATTCCTATGAAAATCATTAATGATGGCTTGAACAGCTTCTTAACGGGCATGAGTGGAACCAATGCAGCATTGTTAGGTGCTTTGCTGGCCGGAATGATGGCGACCGACCTTGGCGGACCGATCAATAAAGCCGCTTATGTTTTCGGTACAGCTACCTTGGCCAGTACCGTAGCCGACGGCGGAAGTGTTGTCATGGCAGCGGTCATGGCTGGCGGAATGGTACCTCCATTAGCAATTTTTGTGGCTACTCGTCTTTTTAAAAATAAGTTTACCCAAGACCAACTGGATGCTGGCTTAACCAATATCGTGATGGGCCTCTCCTTTGTAACAGAAGGTTCAATTCCTTTTGCAGCATCTGACCCATTGCGGGCAATTCCAAGTTTTGTTGCCGGTTCAGCGGTAACAGGAGCATTAGTAGGTGCTTTAGGAATTAAATTATTAGCTCCTCACGGTGGAATTTTCGTGGTATTCTTACTAAGCAATCCGCTGCTTTATCTTTTATTTATTCTGATTGGATCACTTATTTCCGGTGTGATCTTTGGACTTTTGAAGAAAAAAATTAATTAACTTTAACGCCCCGTATCCTCCAGCGATACGGGGCGTTACTCATTCTTTTTTCACTTCTCTTTCAAGATAATAACAAAGTGCCAAACCATCGACAAAAGAAACAAGGCCAATCGGAATTTTCAAAGCAAAGTCAGGCAGTAAAAATAAGAAAAATGCGAGTACTGCAATCGGCAGCATCACTTTTAAAAATAATTTATCATCCATTCAATCAGCCTCCTAGTCCTCTTGTTTCCAGTTGTTCAAAGGTCGAATAATTCATGAAAACAACACGTAAATGGTTTTTCCCTTTCTTTAAATCAAAGAAGGATTTTCCTTTTCGCTGTCTTAAACGACTAAAGCGAATATCCGTCATGGTTTCCTTCAATTTTTTGAAGGGGATTTTTTTTAAATAGTCGTCCGGAATATAAATCGTCAAAATCGCCTTGAATTCAGGATAATTTTCATCACAAACATTGATTTCCAAATAGTTGCGAATATAATACATGTACGCCGAAAATCCTTCATCAATGGCATATTCAGGATTTAACACAAGATAATTCATCATCTTCATTCCTTGTTCATCTACCCAGGGAAAATAAGCTCGTGCATTTAGTTCGCCCTTCACTCGTTTTTCCTGATAATGACGGCGAACGATGTCATACGTCCGTGTAACAAAATGGGAAGCTTTTTTCTTTTCGATTGGCTGCAAGCGATCATTTTGGTATTGCACAGTTTGAATCATATTGCCATTAAATGCGTATTCTACAAATGGTTCTCGAAAAATTCCCACGCCATTGTCCCATGCCAATTGATCAATCCCAATTTGATCACGAAACAACCGTTGATAGTTCGCATTTGCCGACTCATCCCAACGAAAAGGATCTTTGTATAATTCAATAATTACCAGCTCATCGATTTGCTGTACCCGTTCCACCTGCTGAATATCGGCAAATAAAGGCAGAGGAATGATTTGGTGGTAGCTAGTATGAAAATAGAGCCGCCAACACGAAGTCAGCCAGAATCCACGATAATTCACATCGTACCCAGAAAACTGATTGCAGTCTACAATCACTTCTCCACGAAAATTTTTCCTTTTTGGCAACTCATCTACTTCTTCTTGTGTCTCAAAAAGTAATCGCTGTTCAATCTTTTCTGTATTGTGATAGAGATATTCATCATAGGAGCGAATCGACGCAAACAATCCCTTTTGGTGAGCCTGCGTTTCTACGTAATTGAGAAATAATTCTCGTTTTTCTTCAAAAATCTTCCTTTGAATAATGTGCTTTTCTAATAACTCTCCTTCAAACAAATAAAAGGTGGACTCATTCGTCCCATTTCCAACAATGATCGAAAAATCTTCATGAGTGCCTAATTGCTCAATAGTTTCTCGGCAACGAATCAGGGAAAATTGGGTATAGGATTCCTCTGCGATTTTCATATAGATTGGTTCATACAATAAACGAATCAGAACAAACCAATCCTGCGTGTGCCGCTGAATCATTTTTTTGGATAAAGAACGATATTGAATCGTCGCCATCACACGTTCGGTTTTTTGCATTTTCCCCCTCTCCTTTCGTTTTTTAATCATTTGCTAATCTAATTATAACGAAAACGCAAAAGAAAAAAAAGAAATAGGTTCTAGCAAAAGCAATGAAAAAAGAAGCATTTCGTGCTAAACTAGACCTAGCGGAGGTGGCAATCATGGGCTTAAAATTTCAACGTGAAGATTCATTGGATAAAATGTTTGAAGAATTCGCCATTTTACCCGATCAAAAAGAAAAAGTAGTGGAAGAAAATAAAGCAATTGAACGTTTTCTAAAACCAGAAAAAAAGACAAAAGACAAAAAAAACGACCAAGACGATTAAACGTGTTGGTCGTTTTTGATTGCTTCTTCAATAGCCTGCCAAGCAGTTTCTTTTCCTTCTTTTGTCACAGAAGAGAAAATAATAAACTGATCTCTTGGATTAAAATTCAATGCCTTTTTGATCATTGATTCATGTTTGTTCCATTTTCCCCGGGGAATTTTGTCTGCTTTGGTGGCGACAACGATGATCGGTATATGATAATAGCTCAAAAATTGATACATCTGAATATCTTCTTGACTAGGGGCATGACGCATATCAACTAAGGAGACGACCGCTTTTAGTTGCTCCCGCTGAGTGATATATGTTTCAATCATTTTTCCCCACTTTGCCCGTTCGGTTTTTGAAACTTTTGCATAACCATATCCTGGGACATCGACAAAATACAAACTTTCTTCAATTAAATAAAAATTCAACGTCTGGGTTTTTCCGGGTTTGGATGAGGTTCGTGCCAAATTCCGCCGATCAATCAACGTATTGATGAAAGAAGATTTCCCCACATTGGAGCGACCTGCCAAGGCAATTTCCGGCAGTTGGCTTTCAGGATATTGTTTCGGTGCAACTGCACTGATCACGATTTCGGCTGAGTGAACTTTCATGTTTTTACTCCTTTCAAACGAATGACAAACAGAGAGCCGGGACGAGAATTTCGTCGACCGGCTTTCTTTTGTTATCCTGCTTTTTTCTCTGTGTAGACGATTTCTGGTTGGCCCTGTCCTTTGGCTGCCAGTTCAGTGATAATCACCTTTTCAATCCCTGTTTCAGATGGAATATCAAACATCACATCCATCATGATATCTTCAATGATCGAACGCAAGCCTCGAGCGCCGGTATTTCGTTCGATGGCTTTGTCAGCAATCGCTTTTAGCGCTGTCGGTTCAAATTCTAACTTTGTTTCATCTAGTGCCAGCAATTTTTTATATTGCTTAACTAAAGCATTTTTAGGTTCGGTCAAAATACGAACCAAATCTTCATTGGTTAATTTATCCAATGCTGCCATTACCGGCAAACGTCCGATAAATTCAGGAATCAACCCAAATTTCAGTAAATCTTCCGGAATGATGTGTTGCATCACACTTTCATTTTCACCGATTTTCCGATTGTTGGTACCAAAACCGATTGTTTTTTCACCCATTCGATTTTTTACAATGGTTTCGATGCCATCAAAGGCGCCACCTACGATAAACAAAATATTTGTCGTATCGATTTGGATCATTTCTTGATGGGGATGTTTGCGTCCGCCTTGCGGAGGCACACTCGCTTCGGTACCTTCTAAAATTTTCAGTAACGCTTGCTGTACGCCTTCACCGGAAACATCCCGAGTGATCGATACATTTTCACTTTTACGGGCAATTTTATCAATTTCATCAATATAGATGATGCCTTTTTCAGCGCGATCAACATTGTAATCGGCTGCCTGTAATAGTTTTAGCAAGATATTTTCAACGTCTTCCCCAACGTAGCCTGCTTCAGTCAAACTTGTCGCATCAGCGATCGCAAAAGGCACGTTCAAGGTTTTTGCTAAAGTTTGCGCTAAAAAGGTCTTTCCAGAACCAGTTGGGCCAATTAGACAAATATTGCTCTTTTGCAATTCTACTTCGTCTTCTGACGTTACTTCTGCATTTACCCGTTTGTAATGGTTATAAACCGCCACCGCCAATGCTCTTTTCGCACGGTCTTGTCCGATGACATAATCATTTAAAATACTTAAGATCTCTTGAGGTTTCGGCACTTCCGTAAATTCACGGACCGCTTCTTCATATAATTCCTCATCAATGATCTCCTTGCACAAATCAATACACTCGTTACAAATGTAGACGCCGGGACCAGCTACGATCTTTTTGACTTCTTCTTGTGTTTTACCGCAAAAAGAACAGCGTACTGTTTCACTACCGTTAGAATTGTCGTACATGGTTTTCACCTCTTGAATTTTCCAAGCTCGTTAACGAGTGGAATAAGATACAGACTTTTTCAGTCTTTTATAATCATAACATAATTTAAAAAAAAGAAAAAGTTCTTTCGATTGGATTCATCGATAGATGGGGGATTTTGCATTTTCTTAGAACTTTTTACTCTTTTTTAAGGAAGAAAAAGAAAGCATCGAGGCTATCGATACTTTCTTTCAATCAAACTCTTCCTAAGAAAGATGGAAGATTATTTTTCTACAGCTGTTCCCGTTACAAGTTCAACTGCTTGTTTCATCGTAATGTCATGTTTCAACATATCTTCTGTTAAAACATTTTTGATTTGGTCCTCTGGCATGTTGTATGCTTCAGAAAGTTCTTTGATTTCTTTTGCTACATCTTCTGCAGACGCTTCTAGATTTTCTTCTTTAGCGATTGCTTCGATAACTAGATTTGTTTTAACGCGCATTTCTGCTTCGCCTTCAAATTGTTTATGCAAATCTTCTTCTGTTGAACCAGTTAATTGGTAATACATTTCTGCTGAGATTCCTTGACGTTGCATGTTGTTTAGGAATTCGTCCATTGAACGGTGAACTTCGTCATGAACCATTACATGTGGTAAGTCAAGAATTTCTGCGTTTTCAACTGCTTGACGAATTGCAGCTTCATCTTTTGCATCTTCTGCTGCTTTTTCTTTTGTTTCAGCTAGTTCTTTGCGGTATTTTTCTTTCAATTCATCAAGTGAGTTAACTTCTTCGTCGATGTCTTTGGCAAAATCATCGTCTAATTCAGGAAGTTCTTTTGCTTTGACTTCATGAACAGTCACTTTAAAGACTGCTTCTTTACCAGCTAAATCTTCTGCTTGGTAATCTTCTGGGAAAGTCACAGTTACATCTAAATTATCGCCAGCTTTGTGTCCGACTAATTGTTCTTCAAACCCAGGAATAAATGAACCTGATCCAAGTTCTAAGGAATGGTTTTCACCTTTTCCGCCTTCAAAGGCTTCATCATTCACAAAACCTTCAAAGTCAATAACAACTGTGTCGCCGTTTTCAGCTGCTTCGTCTTCTTTAATTACTAAATCTGCTTGTTGTTCTTGTTCCCGTTTGATGCGTGCGTCAACATCGTCTTCAGAAACTTCACGGTCTTGTTTTTCAACCGTCAGATTTTTGTATTCGCCTAGTTTTACCTCAGGTTTAACTGTAACTTCTGCTTTGATTGTCCAGTCTTCCCCTTTGTTCATGCTTTCAACATCGATTTTTGGTTGTGAAACAGGATCAATGCCAGCTTCTGCAACAGCAGCTTCATACGCTTCTGGTAAAACAGCGTTCAATGCATCTTCAAACAATGCTTCTTCGCCATAGATACGATTAAATACTTGGCGTGATACTTTTCCTTTACGGAATCCAGGGACATTTAAGTTGCCCTTCACTTTATTGAAAGCTTGATTCAGCCCTTTTTGAATTTCTTCTTGTGCAATCGAAAATGTCAATACACCATCATTGGTGCCTGTTTTTTCCCATTTTGCAGTCATGTATTTCCCTCCGAATGTTTTAATAATTTTACATATGAAATAACTTCATGCATACTTTTCAATAGTACACTAACCCTTTTGAAATGTAAATATTTAGGGTTGAAACTTTCTTGTTTTCTAGCGATTTTTCTCGATTAATTGTTGAAAAAATTCCCGAAATCGGGTTTTTTCCTGCTGGATTTCCTGATAACGCATTAATTCGCGATTGGCGTCCTCATTTCCAAACATGGCTGCGTATTCCAAAACATAACTTTCCGCCCATGCTTCTGGTTGAAGCTCCTGGGGAGGAAAAGGAAAAGCCAGCGCAAAATGCGCCTGAATCTCTGCTACTATCGCTGCTGATAGGGCAGGATCATCTTGGCCCGTTGTTTCTTCCACATGTCGAATCATTTGTTGCAAGCTTTCTGCCTTTTCCGGCAGCGTCAGCAAGTTGGGTTGAAATTCCTGCAAGGTGCCTTCCAAGCTTTTGACAACAAAAATCTTATTACACTCCAGCTTCACCAACTCCTCAGCTAAGCGAGGCCGCACAAAAGGATTCGTTGCGATTGGTAAAAATTCCTTTATTAGCGAAAGAAATGATAAATAGGTCACGTTTTGAGTAAACACATCCCAGTCATTCTTTGAAATCGGACCGATTGCTTGATCGAATTCCCGTAGCAATCTGCGCTTTTGCGGAACAGATTCAGGGTCCACCAGTTGCTGGATATTTTCTAACTGCTGCAATTGCTGAAAAAGCTCCTCTATCAGTATGTTGTCTATTTTTTTCGCTTTTTTTCCTATTAACAAATATTCTCTTGCCTTCAAAAATCGCCGACTCAAAAGCAGTGTTTGCGTATATAAACGAAAGCCAGTCCTGTGAGAGAAATATTCTTCATACCAATCTTCCGCGATTCGCAGTACTTTGTCGAAGTCTTCCAGTTTAACTAATGCTTTTGTCCAAAGCAAATGATTATCAAAATTCGGTGCAAGCTGGTACGCCTTTTCAAAAGCCGCTGCCGCTCCAAGATACTCTGCCTTCTCCATTAGCTGCTGGCCTTGCCACAAAAGTCTTTGGTATTCATCTGGAAATTTTACCGTATCTCCCATTATGGATAGCTCCTTTAAAATAAGTTTGGAACAGCTGTTGTTGCTCAAGCCGTTCCAAGAATGGATATAAGTAGCACTAAATTATACGTGGATTTCTTTATTGAAAGCCTTAATCATGTTTAAGGTTACCACTGCCGTACCGGAAAAGTAATCCCCCAAATGTTGTTTTTTCCTCGAAAATGCTGCCGGTAGATAACCCAAAATGAAGGGAAATGATTTGAGAATAAATCGGCAAGCTCCCTCGCGAACAAGCACTGTCGCCCAGCTCAATTCCTCTTGATCCAAACTAACAACACGAATTCCAAAAACCATTTTTCCAATTGTTTGGCCTTTGTTCAATTTGGTCAGTAAAATAAAATAGACAAGATAAATAGCCAGGCTCAGCAAAGCATAAACACTTAGAAAACCGCTATCAGGTGTTTGTCCTCTCAAACGATAGAACAAGCCAATCGTACTCGAAGTAATTGCCTGAATACATAGGATGTCTAATAAAAAAGCAAAGAAGCGAATCCAAAAACCGGCATAAAAATACGCTGGAAAATGATTGAAGCGATAGTTTTCTTTGGTTTCTTCAAATCGTCGCCAATTTTTTTGACGGTCAGTAATTTCTTCTTGCGTAAAAGGTTCATCCGTCGAAGGTTGATAATAAATTTCCGGTCCGACTTGTGGTCCACTAGCATGCTGCTTGCTGTCATTTTTCTCAGTAACTGTCGCTTCAGGTATTTTTTCCTGTACCTCGGTTTCTTTTTGATTGTTTACTGCTTCATCATACTTTTCTTCCGTCATATTATTCACCTCCGTAATAATACAAAGGCTTTGGTGCTTCGGCGGTTCCAATGCTATCTAATAAAGAAAGTACCCGGCTGGTTTCAGACATTTTTAATCCTTGAACTTCAGCCAGACTTGATCCCAACCAAGTAGACGCAAACCCGGTGGTCGCAGCCTCATAAGAAAAAACTTCAGCATTTTCTAAATCATGGTCTTTTTTTAGTTGTGCCAAAGCATCTTCAGGAAAACCTAAAGCATCGATCAGTCCATTTTCTTTTGCCTGCGCACCATCATAGATTCTGCCATCAGCAAGTTTTCGGACAGCCTCTTCGCTCATCTCTCGTCCTTCTGCAACCACTTTGACAAAACGACCATAGGCACTGTCAACAAAACTTTGCAGCACTTTGTTGTCCGCTTCAGTAGGTTTTCGTTGAGCAGAACCCATATCTTTTAAAGCACCGCTTTTATACGTTTGGTCTTCGATTCCTAATTTTTCAAACAATCCCGCATAGTTGATTCCTGACATGATGACCCCGATTGATCCGGTCACCGTTTCATCCGTACCAAAAATCTTCTCTGCTCCAGCGGAAATATAATATCCCCCGCTGGCCGCCATGTTTTTCATGCTGACATAGTAAGGAATTCCTAATTCTTTGATTTTTTTCATTTCTTTGGCAATTTCAGCACTTTCATAAACTCCGCCACCTGGAGAATTGACCTCTAACAAAATCCCTTTAATTGTTGAATCTTCTTGAATTGCTTTAAGCTGTTGCAAAAAATCTTGATGATTATAGGTTTCCGTGCTGAATAAGCCACTCTCACCAGAATCCGCAATCGTCCCATCAACGGAAATTTCAACAATCCGCGAATCAGACGATCCTTCTTCAATGATTGTTTCTCCCATTTCATTGGTACCGTAAAGTAAACCATTGATTCCGCTTAAAACTTGTTCCTGTTCCTCTTTAGTCGGTCCGGTCATTGCAGTCACTGCTGCAAATAAAAACAATCCGGCTGCGATTGCTACCGCTACCCATCTGCGCTTATTCATTTCTCCACCCCTATTTTCTTAATATAGATTTTCAATCACGATCACTGTTTCTGTTTCTCCGCTTGCCTTCATCTTTTCTGCTTTCGCGAGAGACGCGTACCCATTGAACAACTCTTTTGACAGTGGATCTTCCACTTGAAATTGTTGGGCTTCTTGACGGGTGATAGCTCCGGGAAGTATTTCCTGCAAACTATCCCAACCAGTATCTAAAAAGATTTTTGTTTCATCATTCACGGTAGGATCAGCCTCTAATTGTTGGAGGACTTCCTTTAATTCTTTAAATGTCATACAACGTACTTGATTTTCCATCATCTCACCTCTTCTTATACTTATTTATTGTATCGAATTATTAGAAAATATGATAGTGGATTTTTTTATTCTCTTAAAAAGTTTTCTATATCTATATATACCAATAGCGATTAAATAAAAAAATAATTGACAAACCCTTCTTTTTCTTTTACTCTATTCCTATGTTTCTATAAAATAAAACAAGGAGATTTATATATACCAATCGGATAGCGCCTGGTCTGTTTTTCACAGATGACGAGGAAAGAGCTTATCGAAAATTTCGGCGGATGGCTCTAGGGACTGCACTCTACAGACAAAGACAAAATGAGGTCGCAAGGCTTTAACAAACCCTTTGTCACGCAGATAGAAACATATAATGACTAGGAAAGCAGGAAAACTCATTATGTGCGGAATTGTTGGAATTGTTGGAAAGAATCATGCAGAAAAAGTAATTTTAAATGGATTGGAACGTTTGGAGTACCGGGGTTATGACTCTGCCGGTCTTTTTGTTGCGGACCAAAAGCAGCAGCACCTGATCAAAGCACAGGGAAGAATCAAGAAACTAGAAGAAAAAATCACTCCTGATATTACAGGAACGATTGGCATCGGGCATACCCGCTGGGCAACTCACGGCAAACCAAGTGAAGCCAACGCCCATCCCCATACCTCTACCAGTCAACGTCTAGTGTTGGTTCACAACGGGGTAATCGAAAATTTCGAAGACTTGCACCAAACGTACCTAAAAAATGATAGTTTCATCGGGCAGACAGATACTGAAATCGTTGTACACTTAATCGAAAAATTATTGACACCGGATATCACAGTAAAAGAAGCCTTCAAAAAAGCCCTGACCTTGATTCACGGCTCATACGCCTTTGCTCTGGTAGACAAACAAGACCCAGAAACAATTTATGTAGCGAAAAACAAGAGCCCTCTTTTACTAGGTCTGGGTGACGGCTTTAATGTTATTTGCAGTGATGCCTTGGCCATGTTGGATCAAACTAATCAATTCGTTGAGTTGGAAGATGGTGAGTTGGTAGTAGTTCAAGCGACCTCCATTGCAATTGAAGATCAAAACGGGACCCCCGTTCAACGTGCATCCTACGAAGCAGATTTCGATCTGACGGATATCGAAAAAGGACCATATCCTTATTATATGCTCAAAGAAATCGATGAACAGCCTGCCGTTATGCGTCGACTGGTTCAATATTATGCAGATGAAGCCGGTCAAGGCACCATCGATTCTTCTTTGATCCAAGCAATCAGCGGCAGTGATCGCATTTATATCGTTGCTTGCGGAACCAGCAGTCACGCAGGTTGGGCTGCGAAAAAATTGATTGAAACATTGACTCAGTTACCAGTAGAGGTCCACTTATCCAGTGAGTTCGGCTATAATATGCCTTTGCTATCAGAGAAACCTTTCTTTATCTACCTCACCCAAAGTGGAGAAACGGCCGATAGTCGTCAAGTATTGGTAAAAACCAATCAACTCGGTTATCCTTCCCTGACAATCACAAATGTTGCCGGGTCAACTCTTTCTCGAGAAGCCACCTATACCTTGCTGCTGCATGCTGGACCGGAAATTGCCGTGGCATCCACAAAAGCGTACACTGCTCAAATTGCGGTTCTGGCAATCTTGGCAAAACAAGTTGGTGAAAATCGGGGCATTCCATCAGCCTCTGTCATCGATATTTTTCATGAACTAGGATTGGTTGCAGCTGCGATGGAGTCGGTGATTACCGAAAAGGCTTTGATTCAAGACCTGACCGCCGCTTATTTAACCGATACTCGAAATGCGTTTTATATTGGTCGTGGCAATGATTTTTACGTTTCTCTAGAAGCCGCCTTGAAATTAAAGGAAATTTCCTATATTCAAGCAGAAGGCTTTGCCGCTGGCGAGCTGAAGCATGGAACGATTGCTTTGATCGAAGAAGGGACACCTGTTTTAGGCATCATCACAGATGCCTTGACGGGTTCTCATACCCGGGGAAATCTAAAAGAAGTTGAAAGCCGAGGTGCAAAAACCTTAACGATTGTCAGT
Organism: Enterococcus sp. JM9B; assembly: GCF_009933265.1. NCBI lineage: Bacteria > Bacillati > Bacillota > Bacilli > Lactobacillales > Enterococcaceae > Enterococcus > Enterococcus sp. JM9B. The sequence goes on from NZ_MAEK01000041.1 coordinate 61,382, forward strand.
GAAAACCTTGCAACTGAAACCGATCAGATTCTTTTGCCTCAGATTCATCCTCTACTAACAAGTCTGATTTCCGTAATTCCAACACAGCTCATGGCCTACTACGCTACGTTGGAAAGAGGCTTTGATGTGGATAAACCCCGTAATTTAGCAAAATCTGTTACCGTTGAGTAGAACGATTCGAGACTCCTTTACTGTTTTTGGTAAGGGAGTTTTTTTCACGAAAAAAAGCACCTTCTTTCGAAGATGCTTTGCAATCAATTCCTAATCGATACCGATTTCTTGGCGAACCACTGCTGCGATTTTTTCAACATAATACTCAACCTTTTCATGAGTTGGTGCTTCTGCCATCACTCGTAATAAAGGTTCTGTTCCGGAAGGACGAACTAAAATACGGCCTTCGCCATTCATTTCCGCTTCAGCTTCTTCAATGACTTCCTTAATCAAAGGAACCTCCATTGCACCGTTTTTATTCGACACTCGGATATTCACTAATTTTTGTGGATAAATCGTTACTTCTGCCGCTAATTCAGATAATTTTTTACCGGTTTGTTTCATGATATTCAATAATTGAATTCCAGAAAGCATGCCGTCTCCTGTTGTATTGAAATCTAGGAAAATCATATGTCCTGATTGTTCTCCACCAAAATTGTAATCATTTTTTCGCATTTCTTCTACAACATACCGATCCCCGACTTTTGTGATGACGTCTTTTAAGCCGATTGCTTCTACCGCTTTATGGAAACCAAGATTGCTCATCACGGTAGTAACGATGGTGTCTTGTTTTAGACGTTTCTTTTCCGACAAAAATTTTGCACAGATGTACATGATCTTATCGCCATCAACAATATTTCCTAACTCATCGACAGCGATCACCCGATCTCCATCTCCATCAAAGGCCAAACCGACATCTGCACCTTTTTCAACAACGAATTCTGCTAATTTTTCTGGATGGGTCGAACCAACACCGTCATTAATATTTAAACCATTCGGCGTCGTTCCGATGGTATAGAATTCTGTTTCCAAATCTGCGAATAATCGATTGACGGAAGTAGCTGTGGCACCATTTGCCGCATCGATACAAACTGTTAATCCAGAAAGATCTTCATTGATGGTTTGTTCAAGAAATTGTGAATATTTCAGTAGACCTTCTGGAAATTCTTCCACGGTTCCCAAACCTTCTGCAGAAGGACGAGGCAGATTATCTTCTGGCGCATCCAATAATGCTTCAATTTCTAATTCTTGATCATCCACTAACTTGAATCCGTCACTCCCGAAAAACTTGATGCCATTATCTAAGGCAGGATTATGAGATGCAGAAATCATTACTCCGGCACTGGCTTTTTGTACCCGAGTAAGATAAGCAACCCCAGGTGTCGAAATAACGCCTAATTGAAAGACTTCAATTCCCACTGATAATAAACCGGCGATCAATGCATTTTCCAGTAATTGACCTGAAATACGAGTATCTCGTCCAACTAAAACTCGAGGGCGACGTTCACTGCTTTCATGTTGGCTAAGGACATACCCGCCATATCTTCCTAATTTAAATGCCAATTCTGGCGTAAGCTCCACATTTGCTTCTCCTCTTACACCATCTGTTCCAAAATATTTTCCCATTTTTATTACCCTCTCTGTCTAATTATCGTCATTTCCTGATTCATTCGTTTGTGAATTTTCAGTTGTCGTTGATTGCGTTGTACTTGATTCTTCTGTGGTAGACTGTGCGGATTCTTCTTGTTGGGAAGGCACAGTCTCGCTTGCTCCACTGCTTTCGCTGGAAGACTGGATCAAGGTTGGTGTGATTTCAACAGAAACTTTCGCCGGAGTCAAGCCCAAACCATCCTCAACGGGAATATCAATCGTCCTTGTTGTCGTCTGATTGATTCCTGAAATATCAACTGGAATCGCAATACTATCGATCAAGTCGATTTGTGATAGCGGTCCTTGCAATACTGCTGTCTGCTGCGCAAGCGTAAAGGTGTATCCAGACACGCCTGAAGGTATTCTACCTTGTTGGGTAACATAAAGTCCAACAGTTTTTTCAGGTGCGGTCAATGAAACCTTCACGTTGACTTCGACAGGATCGGATAAAATGCTCAAGCTGTTCCCTTTTTCATCCAGCGCCTGTACCGCCACCGTTTCTTCAAAATCTTTTGACGTTACCTTTTCAGGATCGACAGTCGCAACCACTCGATTGATCAGTTCTGCGGTCTTATCGCCAGTTGTGATTGTGACTTCTTTCGGTGACACTGTAGCACTTTCCAGTTGAAAACCATCTTCCAGATTAGCTGTAGAAACTACTGGCTCTACTTTAAAGGTCTTGGATACTTTTTTCTCAATCGTTACTGTGATTGTTCCGGGATCAACGGTTGCAGTCACAGCGCTACTTAACTTGTTGATTCGTAGTTTCACCTCATGAGTGCCTTCTTCTAAATTTGAAAGATCTGCAACGACCCGAAATCCCCGAGTATCTTCATTTACTTCTGAATTGAGTTGAATCCGGTTCGCACTGCGTAATTTCACTTTCACTGTTGGCTCGTACCCGTGGATATAATATTCTGACGAATCGTAGACCGGATGAACGGGCACGTTAGTTACCGTCTCTTCGTATGCTTCAGGTGTACTGGTCAAACTTGCGGTAAGGTTATTATTCCCATTTACATTAAAGAATAAGACGACACTGAACAACAAAGAGACGATTGCATAAAATACGCTGCTTTTTGACTCTTTGGAAATCATTTACGTCCTCCTTTACTGACTCCTTCAATAAAGGACTGTAGGAGATTTTTACGATTTTTATCTTTCGCCTTATCTTCCGGAACCAATTCTCTTCTTAAGATAGTCAAGTATTCTTCTTGCTTCAATCCTGCTAATAGCTCATTGTTCAATGTAATACTGACATCCCCGGTTTCCTCAGAAACGACTAGCGTTACTGCATCACTGATTTCACTGACACCAACGGCTGCACGATGGCGGGTACCAAACTCTTTGGGAATCAGCATGCTTTCCGATAAAGGCAAATAAGCACAAGAAACCGCGATTTTTTCATTACGAATAATCACTGCTCCATCATGCAACGGTGTATTGGGAATAAAAATATTTATCAGTAATTCCCCAGTAATATCCGCATCAAGAGCAATTCCTGTTTCAATGTATTCCTCCAAGCCGGTATTGCGCTCAATCGTGATCAGGGCACCGATTTTTCGACGCGACATATATTGCACGGCTTTATCCAAGGCTGTGATCATCTTCTCATCTTTTTTCTGCTCTTGTTTTGTCGTTCGGAACAGTGAACTTCGCCCTAAATGCTCCAACCCCCGCCTGATCTCCGGCTGAAAAATGACGATTGCGGCGATCACACCATAAGTGATGACTTGGTTCATCAACCATGACAGTGTATGCAGACCAATCATCTCCGCTAGAATCCGGATAACGATAAAAACTGCAACCCCTTTAAAGAGCTGGATTGCTTTGGTTCCCTGAACCAATTTGATTAATTTGTAGACGATATACCAAACAACTAAGATGTCTAATATGTTGACAAAAAATTTCAGTGAGAAAATATCCACTGAAAATAGTTGTTTCCAATAATCGATATTGAATAATTCCCCGATATCAAATGACATAGACAGCCTTCCTTTACATTAAGACTTTACGAAAATAAGTATACCATAGGTTTCGTTTTAGATTAGTGAAAAAAAGACTTTTCCTGCTATTTTCATAAAATTTTCGAAAAATCCTTCATTTTCTCTTCTTCATTTGTCCCTTACCATTTGCAAAAAGTCGAGAAAAATCCGCGAATCTGTCTTCCAATAGCAAAGAGAGATTCACGGAATCAAATTTATTCTTTTCGTGCCGCACGGGCTGCTCTTCGGGCTGCCCGTCGCGCTTCCGCTTCAGGATCAGCGACTTTTTCTCGTCGAGGGCGAGTTTCAGGCTCTGTGACCAAATCATTTTTTTCTAATTTCCCTCTGATTTTCTCTTCTTGACCGGCTAAACGAGCATAATTGTAAAAACGAATTTTTGCATCATCCACGGTTTTTGCGAAAAGTTTGTCAGAAAGTTCTTTGTCGTTGGTTTCCAGCGAAGCAAAACGGACTTGGGTTCTCATAAAGGCCGGCATTTGTTCAAAATCCGGTTTTTTATAGTCCAATGTCATTGGCAATTTGCCTTTTTCTCTTGCTTCAGGATTGTAGCGGTACAAAGACCAATAGCCACTGGCTACGGCTTCCTGTGCTTCCTTAATGGATTGTCGCATGCCGCCGAACAGACCATGGGTGATACAAGGCGTATAAGCGATTATAAGCGATGGTCCAGGGAAACGTTCTGCTTCTTCGAACGCTTTGATAGTTTGCATTTGATTGGCTCCAGAGGCGACTTGTGCCACATAAACATTTCCGTAAGTCATCGCCATCATTCCCAAATCTTTTTTCGACACATATTTTCCACTTGCCGCAAATTTTACGATTGCAGAAGTTGGTGTCGCTTTTGACATTTGCCCACCGGTATTAGAATATACTTCATTATCCAACACCAGAATATTAACATCTGCCCCAGATGCAAGCACATGATCCAATCCGCCATAACCAATATCGTATGCCCAACCATCGCCGCCAATCATCCACTGACTTGGTTTCACGAATAAATCTTTGGCTTTATAGATAGCCGCCAACTCTGGAACATTAAAAAGTTCTGCTTCGATCGCAGCTTGAAGTTTTGCTGCCCGTTGTTGTGATCCAGACCCTTCATTTAGATGGGACATCCAGTCTTCCATTAATTGACGTAATTCTGGCGAAACTTTTTCCAAAACAGCTGTCATTTGTTTTGCTAATTGTTCGCGGCGTGTTTGATTGGCTAAAAACATTCCATAACCGTATTCGGCATTGTCTTCAAGCAAGGAATTGGACCAAGCGGGACCTTGTCCGTTCTCATTTGTTGTATAAGGAGATACCGGTGCTGCGCCACCCCAGATGGAGGAACAGCCTGTCGCATTAGCAATCATCATCCGATCACCATACATTTGTGTTAGCAGTTTGACATATGGCGTCTCACCACAACCGGAACAAGCTCCGGAAAATTCTAATAATGGTTTATTGAATTGTGTTCCCATGACGGTTCCCGGTTTTGCCGGATTTTCTTTTTGTTTCAAAGTCATCGCAAATGCCCAGTTGATGGCTTGTTCTTTTTGTTCTTCATACGGTTTCATCACCAAAGCTTTTCCTTTTGCCGGACAAGCTTCAACGCATAGTCCGCAACCCGTACAGTCTTCGACAGAAACTTGGATTCGATAATTCAATCCATCTGCTCCCCGCATACTGCGAACAATATATCCTTCTGGTGCTTCTGCCATTTCTTCTTCATCCGCAAGAAATGGACGAATCGCAGCATGAGGACAAACAAATGCGCACTCATTACACATCGTACAACGATCACTAATCCATTCAGGAACCTCCAACGCCACACCGCGTTTTTCAACAGCAGCGGTTCCTAACGGCATTTCTCCCGTCGTCATTTGATTATTGATTAGAGTACCCACGGACAGGTCGTTTCCTTCTTGGGCAGTCACTGGCTCGACGATTTCCCGAACATAGCGGGAGGTATTTTCAGATTTTTCTGGTTCAATTTCTAATGTTCGCCATTCTGCTGGTACATCTACTTTATGCAACAGCTCAACCGTCCGATCGATTGCTTGAATATTTTTTTCAACGATTGTCATGGATTTATGCCCATAGCTTTTTAGTGCTTCTGCCTTCAAAATAGGCAACACTTTTTCAAAGGGCATGATGTCAGCCAATTTAAAGAAAGCTGTTTCCATTGCGGTATTGATTCGTCTCCCCAAACCAACTTCCATTGCAAGTTTCATGGCATTGATGGTGTAAAAAGAAATCTCGTTTTCTGCCAAGTAACGCTTCATTTTTTTGGGTAAATGACGGTGCAACTGCTCATCAGTCCATGTTGTATTTAACAAGAAGGTCCCGCCTTTTTTCAATCCCTTTACCAAATCATAGGTATGAAGGTAGGCAGGTGTATGGCAAGCGACAAAATCCGCATGTTCGATCAAATAAGTGGAACGAATTGGTGTATCCCCGAAGCGTAGATGAGAAACTGTCAGTCCACCGGATTTTTTGGAATCGTAGTAGAAAAACCCCTGAGCAAATTTTTCTGTATTGTCACCGATAATTTTGATTGCTGATTTATTGGCGCCAACTGTACCGTCTGAACCAAACCCCCAAAATTTTGCTTGGAAGGTTTTTGGGTTTGTCAAATCCAAGCTCTCTCCACAATCTAGCGAAAGATGGGTCACGTCATCATTGATACCGATCGTGAACCGTTTCTTTCCAGATTTTCCCTTTTTTAATTCATCGAAAACCGCAACGACTTGATTGGGTGTAACATCTTTGGAACCCAAACCATAACGACCGCCAATCACGATTGGTCGGATTTCTGATTCATACAAAGCACTTTGAACGTCTAACAGTAATGGTTCTCCACCAGCACCAGGTTCTTTGCTGCGGTCTAGCACAGCAATGGCTTTAACCGTAGCTGGAATTTTTTCTAATAAATTCTCAATAGGAAATGGTCGATACAAATGAATATTGATAAAACCAACTTTTCGTCCTTGTTTATTCAAATAGTCAACGGTTTGTTCAATTGTTTGAGCCGATGAACCCATTGCAATTATCAATTCTTCCGCATCATCCGCCCCATAATACGTTGTCAAATCATAGTTTGTATTTCGCAGTTCATTAATTTTAAACATATATTTTTGCACGATTGCCGGTAATTTATCATAATATTGATTGATGGTCTCCCGCTGTTGAAAATGGATATCCGGATTCTGATTGGTTCCGCTGACGGTTGGGTGATTGGGATTCATTCCCCGTTGCCGAAATTCCGCCAATTTATCCTGATCAATTAATTCCGCCAGTTTTTCATAATCAATCACCTCGATTTTTTGAATTTCATGACTGGTCCGAAAGCCATCAAAGAAATTCAAGAAAGGCAAGCTGGATTCGATGGCTGCCAAATGTGCAACTGCCGAAAGATCCATAACTTCTTGCACACTACTTTCCGTCAGCATTGCAAAGCCCGTCTGCCGAGCTGCCATCACATCAGTATGGTCGCCGAAAATATTCAGAGCATTCGTCGTTACTGCACGACTCGCAACATGAAAGACTCCGGGTAATAGTTCACCAGCGATCTTATACATATTCGGAATCATTAACAGCAGACCTTGTGAAGCTGTGTACGTGGAGGTCAAAGCGCCGGTTTTTAATGAACCGTGCACAACACCGGCAGCTCCTGCTTCCGATTGCATTTCTACCACTTTTACTGGTTGACCGAAAAGATTCGTTTTTCCTTCTGCCGACCATTGATCCACCAACTCTGCCATCGTTGAACTTGGTGTAATTGGATAAATTGCTGCTAATTCAGTAAAGGCGTAAGAAATATAGGCAGCTGCTGTATTTCCGTCCATTGTTTTTCGCATTTTTTCATCATCCTCTATAGATTTCTCTACTCCCTGTTATTATAGCCGAAAAAGGAACAATTAGAAATGAAATTAAGAAATATTTCACAGACTTTTTCCTTTTGCCGACTTCAATAAAAAAGTCTTTGTGAAATAAAACCAAATACTTCTTTCTTCACCATTTTTCAGCTACACTAGAGGAAAAGGAGGCGAAAAAATGGATACTTCAGAAATCAATTATTTAGAAACCAATGCCGATGTCGGAGTTAAAATCGGTCCTACAGATGCACCAGTCGCCATCATTGAATTTCTTAATCTACGATGCCCCTATTGCCGTCAATGGTTTACCGCTTCAAAAGACATTATCGACCAGGCAGTAAAAGAAAAGAAAGCCTATCGAGTCATCAAACTTTTTGACAAAGAAAAAGAAAGTCTGCAACGGGGGAATGTGATGCACCGTTACGTCACAAAAGGAGATATTGAAAAAGCCTATCAAGATATCAACCGCATTTTTGATACACAAGATCAGTGGGGAGAGTTAACACTGGAAGAAGTCGAAACCTTCGCGGAAGAACAGTTAGGTTTAGAGAATTACGAAGATACACTGACCACCAAAGCAATCATTGAAGAAGCGAATCGTGCAAATATCAAATTTGTACCGACAATCATCATCGGCAATAAAATTTTTGATGAGTCGATTGAACCGGAACAGTTAAAAGACTATCTTAATGCAGCTCTTTTGAAGAGATGAAAAAAACGCAAGAGGCTCTTTGACGTTTGTCGAAGAAGTCTCTTGCATTTTATACTTTTTCCCGCAGGTTTTCTGCAAATTCATTAATTTTACGAATCCGATGGTTAATCCCTGATTTGGAGATTGCTCCGGAGGGAATCATTTCTCCCAATTCCTTAAGACTAACCTCCGGATGTTCCAGACGCAGCTCAGCAATTTCCTGTAATTTCTCCGGCAAAGCCTGCAGACCGACCCGCTGTTCGATAAATTCGATATTATCAATTTGTTTTGAGGCGGCATCAATCGTTTTATTCATGTTGGCCGTTTCGCAATTGACCAAACGATTGACTGAATTACGCATATCCCGAACAATTCGCACGTCCTCAAATTTCAACATTGAATTTGTTGCCCCAATCAAGGTTAAAAAATCCGCAATCTTTTCAGCACCTTTAAGATAAGAAATAAACCCATTCCTTCGTTCCAGCATTCGAGCATGCAGTCCATAATAATTTAACATGTCACATATATCTTGATTATGCTCTTCATAAATAGAATAAATTTCCAAATGGTAACGACTGGTTTCCGGATTATTGACTGAACCGGACGCCATAAAAGCCCCCCGCAAATAGGAACGCATTTTTTGCCCATTTCCCATAATCTCATCGGAAACATGAGTATGAAACATCATGCCATCCATAATATCCAATTCATTCAATACCCGTTGTGTTTCTTGCTTTAAGCGTACGATATAAACATTATTCTTTTTTAATTTCATTTTTCGCCGTACGAGCAGTTCACTGCGCACTTGAAAGTGATCCTTCAACAGAGAATAGATTCGTCTGGCGATTGCAGCATTTTCTGTTTGAACATTCAAAACAAATTGATGATTGGTCAAACTTAAAGAACCGTTCATCCGAATCAAAGCGGCTAGTTCAGCTTTGGCATGTTCCCGATGGACTTCTAAGCCGGTCAATTCTTTTTTTACATCAGCAGCAAACGACATCTAATCCCCTCCTCTCTATTTTGCACCGTAGACGATCCGCAGCAATTCCTCCGCTACTTTTTCGCCATCATGGAAGACCCCGCCATCATGCAGCTTTAAAAAGTCAGTGGAGACCACGCGGCATTCTTCCGCCCGTAGTCCTTTAAAATCGTGCTTAACCTGAAGCAGGTATTCGTCATAAATTTCCGGGTCCATATACCCCTCTGGCACCTTTTCTGTATTGACCAGCACGGTGTCAATAAATTGTTTTCCTAAATGTTTGTGCAATACCCGCACATGATCCGCATCTGTAAAGTGTTCGGTTTCACCTTTTTGCGTCATGATATTGCAGATATAGACAGTTTCAGCCTGTGTTTCTATTAACGCTTGACCAACTTCACTGATCATTAAATTAGGCAAAATACTAGTAAATAAACTCCCCGGTCCAAGTACGATCATGTCCGCATCCATAATGGAAGAAACCACTTTACGCGCTGCTTTTGGTTCTCGATTTCCGTGTTGATTCCGCACAAAAACCCGATCAATGGTTTTACGATCCAAAGCAATTTTTGATTCGCCAACTGCTTCCGTTCCATCGGCAAAAACGGCATGCAAAACTAACGGTTCTTCACTTGAAGGGTACACGTGACCGTCGACATGCATCATTTTTGTTAATAATTGAATGGCTTCATAAGTACTTTCCCGCATTTCAGAAATCGCAGCAATAATCAGATTCCCTAATGCATGATTTGCTAAAAATTTGTCTTCTTTTTTAAAGCGATATTGAAAAATATCTCCATACAATTTTGGCATATCCGATAAAGCCGCTAAAACATTTCGTAAATCCCCCGGCGGTGACATTGCGATGGAGTCGCGGATTTCGCCGCTGCTACCTCCATCGTCAGCAACCGTTACAACTGCTGTAATGTCTACCCCTTGATTGCGCAAACTTTTCAAAATAACCGGTAAGCCGGTTCCGCCGCCGACAACAACGATTTTTGGTTTTCGAATACGATAGGTTTTCATTTTCATGAACGGTTCACCGTCTCTTTACGTTTATCTTTATCCCGGTGAGTGATATTAACTTTATAGTCTTTGGCTAGTGCTTGACCCACTCGTTCTGTCAAAGCCACTGAACGATGCTGTCCGCCAGTACAGCCGATGGCAACTGTCAAACTGCTTTTTCCTTCATTCACATACCCGGGCATAATCGTTTGTAGCAAGCCGATAAAACGTTGATAAAATTCTTCTGTTTCATCAAAAGACATCACGTAATCGTAAACCGGTTGATCCATGCCGGTAAGTGGTCGCAAATCTGTAATATAATGTGGATTAGGTAAGAAACGAACATCCATCACAATATCTGCATCGATCGGTAACCCATACTTGAAGCCAAAAGAAATCATCTCTATCCGAAAGCCGTGTTCGTTCGATGTTTTAAATGCACCATTGATTTTTTCCCGCAATTGTCGCGGAGTCAAACTGGTTGTATCAATAATAATGGTTGCCTTCGTTTTGATATCATCAAGGATTGCCCGTTCTTTACGGATTCCTTCCGTAATCAAACCATCCATCGCCAAGGGATGCGCTCTGCGGGTCTCCTTGTAACGAGAAACCAATTCCTCATCAGAAGCATCTAAAAATAAAACCTGTGTATCGATGAAATTCGTATTTTCAATATCCACCAGCATACTTTGAATTTCTTCGAAAAAAGAGCGGGAACGCAAATCCACCACTAACGCAATTTTAGTTATTTTTCCCGATTCTTTAATTAACTCCCAAAATTTTGGAATCAATGAAGGTGGCATATTATCGATACAGAAAAAACCCATATCTTCAAAACTCTGGATGGCTACCGTTTTTCCGGCACCGCTCATTCCGGTAATAATGACTAATTGTAAATTATCTTGCATAATCAAAAAACTCCCTTCAACAGCATCACCTATTCAACATATTATAACATTCCGGGCGTGTCTTTGCTACGAAATTCCACCGTATTCATAAAAAAAGAGCCAAAATCAATTGACTCTACTCGTGTCTATTTAAGTTGGTTCTCTTTTTTTGCTTGTCGATCCTGTAATGCGCGTGCTATCGTCCGGTCAACTAAAATTGATTGGGCATCGATTACCGGATACGGATTGTTCTCGGTGAATTCTTCCATCAAAGAAAGCTCGGTACAGCCTAAAACGATTTTTTCGCAGTGGTATTTTTCGACGACTTCCTGCAAAATTTCAAAATACAAGGTCTTATTCAAAAAATCATTTTCTTTGATGTCTTGGTAAATCAAATGATTGATTTTTTTCTGTAGAGAAGCGTCAGGAATCAGGACATCAAAGCCTGCGGCCCGTAATTCTTTCTCATAGACCCCCGCCTTAACACTCCCTTCAGTGCCTAAAAAAGCGATTTTGCCAGAAGCTTGCTGCTTTTGCAACTCCACCGCCGCTTCTCGTGGCATATGCAATAAATCAATCGGTGTCGCTGCCTGCAGTTCATCAAAGAAATAATGTGCCGTATTACAAGTCAGCACAATAAAATTCGGCTTCAGGAGATTTTGCTTGGCAATATCATCCAACAAAAAAGGCATAGGATTTTCTGCCGTCGTATCCAAGATATACGCTGTGCGGTCAGGGACCGTTGCGTGATTGAACAAGACATAATTCAAATACTCCTGATCCTTATGGGCTACTGTTCGATGATTCAGAAGGCGGACAAAACTCTCTGTCGCCATCGTCCCCATGCCACCTAAAATACTAAAAAAATTCTCCACAAGCTATCCTTCTTTCACATTAAAGTACGTTTTGAAGCGCTTGATGTAATTATGGAACATGTATTTCATCAAGAACCAGCGTTTGAAAGACTGGTCCTTTTCATAAAAGACGGTCGTTCCCCATCTACCATCTCGAATCAATTTTTCGGCAAAGGCTTTCCCCGCATTGTCCCGCGCATATTTTTTAAATGTTTTTTTCGGTACTCCTAGCCAAACTTTCGCTTTCGGAGAGTCAATAGTGCCATATTCTGTTTCTCGAAAAACAGAAGAATAAATTAGGTCTTCCGTAATGTATTTTGCCAGATTATATCCGCTCAATGTTACAAAAAAGCTACTTCTTCCTTGACGTAAATTAATTTCGAACAATTTGTATTCATCATCCCGGACATCATACTTCAAATCAAAGTTCGCAAATCCAACATAATGGATTTTCGTCAAAAACTCCTTAATCGTTCGATAAATCTTTTCATTATAGTCTGGAACGATTACCACATAATTTCCTACGGATGCGGGAGTTGGATCTTCTAATAATGGGTGTCCTAAAACCATCATACGAACGTTTTGATGTTGATCGACATACGCATTTAAAACCCGCATATTGCTATCATCCCCAGGAATAAAATCTTGAACGATCATCTCGCTGGTATAGCCGGCTTTATATAAACGATCTAAAATCATGTCAAACTCAGCTTGATTATCAATAATAAACGCTTTTTTGCGTCCTTCAAATTTAACAGACAACCATTCTACACTGTTCGCTGGTTTTAATGCGACTGGAAAATCAAACGGCAACGCTTGATTTAGTTTCCCCTCTACCACCATTTCTTTTGTTACAATCAAGGTCTTAGGATAAGGCAGTTGATATTCCTCACAGACTTCATAAAAACTTACTTTGTTGATCAGTCGCTTGAAAAGTGAGTAATCATTGGCAGCAAAAACAAAATAAGGCGCCAAGTCCTCCTTATGTTGCGACAGTAATTCCGCATAACCGTCTCCGCAAGCGATCAACAGATACTTCCTAGAAGGATCGTTATAGGTATTCTTTGCCAGTTCTAACATTTTTTCAATAAACACTGGATCTTTATCAAAGCCATCCACCACATGGACATCGACGATTTGGCTATATCTTGTTGGTGCCAACTGATTTGATGCATAAGCGACAGAAGTCATGCCATATTCTTCATGAAAGGCACGAGCCATCCCATAGACATTCATATCGCTTCCTAAAAGAATCGGAATAAAGTTGTTTTGATCATTCATTTTACACACTCACTTCTACTAACTGATTCAATGATTTCTTGAAATATACAACAATCATAATACCATAAAGAAAAAAGCAATCAAAGTGCTGAACTTCGATTGCTTTTTTCAATTTTGAACGGATAGAACTTATAGGACAATAATTCAACCAAAAATCGTTGAGTTATCCCCTTGTGTGCATTCTAACCGAGTTGATTTCCAGTGACAAGTTCTTGAAAAAACAGTTAAGAAAACTTTAAATTTTATTTCAAAACTTTTTTCAAATACTGCCCGGTGTAACTTTCTTCCACGGCAGCGATCATTTCCGGTGTTCCTTTGGCAATAATCGTTCCACCGCCATCCCCGCCTTCTGGGCCAAGGTCAATCACATGATCTGCGGATTTGATGACATCCAGATTATGTTCAATCACTAATACGGTGTTCCCAGCGTCTGCCAATCGTTCTAAAACATGAAGCAAACGCGCAATATCATCCGTATGAAGTCCCGTTGTCGGTTCGTCAAGAATATAAAAGCTCTTGCCGTTTGAACTTTTATGCAATTCGCTGGCAAGTTTCATTCGTTGTGCTTCTCCCCCGGATAAGGTCGTAGCAGGTTGTCCCAGTGTGACATACCCCAAACCAACATCCACAATTGTTTGCAGTTTTCGATGGATTTTAGGAATATGTTTAAAGAAATCAACGGCATCTTCCACTGTCATATCCAAAATTTCTGAGATATTTTTCCCTTTGTAATGCACTTCCAACGTTTCTGAATTATACCGTTTTCCATGACAAACTTCACAAGGAACATAGACATCCGGCAAAAAGTGCATCTCGATTTTTATGATTCCGTCCCCTTTACAGGCTTCGCAGCGGCCACCCTTAACGTTAAAACTGAAACGTCCTTTTTTATACCCTCGCATCTTTGCTTCATTGGTTTTCGCAAAAAGATCACGAACATCGTCAAAAACACTGGTATAGGTAGCAGGATTGCTTCGTGGTGTCCGACCAATTGGGCTTTGATCAATATCGATGATTTTTTCAATCTTTTCGTAGCCAGTCATCGTTTTGAATTTTCCCGGCTTATGAGAGTTACGGTTGATTTTTTGCGCCAAAGCTTTTTTCAAAATCTCATTGACCAAGGTGGATTTTCCTGAACCGGAAACGCCGGTAACCGCAATAAATGAGCCTAACGGAAATTCTACCGAAATATTCTTCAAGTTGTTTTCACTAGCTCCGGTGATTTTAAGTTTTTCACCATTTCCTTTGCGGCGTTCTTTCGGTACAGGAATGACTTTTTTCCCGGATAAATATTGTCCTGTCAATGACTTCTTATTTTTCGCTACCTGCGCCGGTGTTCCCGCCGCGACGATTTCACCGCCGGCATGCCCGGCTCCTGGTCCCACATCAATCAAATAATCTGCTGCCCGCATTGTATCTTCATCATGCTCTACAACAATCAAGGTATTTCCCAGATCCCGCATTTTTCGTAAAGAATCCAATAAACGATCGTTGTCTCTTTGATGAAGACCGATAGACGGTTCATCCAAAATATACAATACACCCGACAGATTGGAACCGATTTGGGTCGCTAAACGAATCCGTTGTGCCTCTCCCCCAGATAAAGTACCGGCAGCTCGACTCAGGGTCAAATAATCTAACCCAACATTTCGTAAAAAGCTTAAACGGTCATTGATTTCTTTCAAAATAGGCTTGGCAATTACTTTTTCTGTTTCTGAAAGCGAAACCTTCTCAAAAAAGGCCAAACTATTATTGATGGCAAATTCGCTCACTTGACCGATATTTGTTTCATTGATTTGAACTGATAACGCCTGCGGATTCAACCGGTATCCACGACACGCTTGACAGGTTAATTCAGTCATATAAAGTCGCATTTGTTCCCGAGTGAAATCACTATTTGTTTCATGGTACCGGCGTTTAATATTCGTCAATACTCCTTCAAAGGCAACTTCAACATCCCGTACACCGCCAAAATCATTTTCATAATGAAAGTGGAAAGTTTCTCCATTTGATCCCTTTAAGACGATTTCTTGATGTTCTTCTGGCAATTCCTCAAAAGGTGTATCCATATCAATACCAAAACTGTCACAAGCTTGCTCCAACATTTGAGGGTAATATTGCGAACTGATTGGATTCCAAGGAATGATTGCTCCTTCATGCAATGTCTTGGTTGTATCTGGAACGACTAAATCCACGTCCACTTCCAGTTTAATACCTAAACCATCACATTCTGGGCAAGCTCCAAATGGTGCGTTAAACGAAAAGAGTCGCGGTTCAAGCTCCCCAACTGTAAACCCACAATAGGGACAAGAATAGTGTTCACTAAACAGCATTTCTTTTTGACCGATTACATCAACGACCGCATAGCCCTCTGCTAAATGCAGTGCCGCTTCAAAGGAATCAAACAGTCGAGAGCGAATGCCTTCCTTCACAACAATCCGATCAATGACAATACTGATTTCATGTTTTTTATTTTTTTCTAATTCAGGGACTTCTGAAATATCATAAATTTCGCCATCTACTCGAACCCGAACATAGCCTTCTCGCTGAATTCGTTCAAAAACTTTTTTATGCTGTCCCTTTTTTTGATAGACGATTGGAGCCAAAATTTGGATCTTCGTTCGTTCAGGTAGCTCTAATACTTCATCCACCATTTGTTCCGCAGACTGACTGGTGATCTCAATATGATCATTGGGACAAATCGGATGTCCAACCCGAGCAAATAACAGCCGCAAATAATCATTAATTTCTGTCACCGTTCCGACTGTTGAACGAGGGTTTTTACTGGTAGTCTTCTGATCGATAGAAATTGCCGGACTTAGACCATCAATACTGTCCACATCTGGTTTATCCATTTGCCCCAAAAACTGCCGAGCATATGCCGAAAGACTTTCCACATAGCGACGTTGTCCTTCTGCATAAAGTGTATCAAATGCCAATGAGCTCTTCCCAGAACCGGATAAACCAGTGACCACCACCAGCTTATCCCGGGGAATCGTTACATCAACATTTTTTAAATTATGTGCACGCGCACCGTGAATCACGATCTTATCATTTGCCATTGTTTTCCTCCTACTCAGACGCCTTTAATTCTAAAATGGTATCCCGTAATGTTGCAGCCGTCTCAAAATCTAACGCTTTGGCTGCGTCCTTCATTTCTTTTTCTAACTTACTCAATAAAATGGCTTTTTCTTCTCTTGATAAATCTTCAAAAGAAGTCGTTTCATAAGCTTCATCTTCTTCAGCCACTTTGGTGATTGAAATCAGATCGCGAATTTCTTTAATAATCGTCTTAGGAACGATGCCGTGTTCTTCATTATACTTTTGTTGAATCGAACGACGGCGTGCTGTTTCATCAATTGCTCGCTGCATCGAATCCGTCATTTTATCCGCGTACATAATAACTTTCCCATCGGAATTTCGGGCTGCCCGTCCAATCGTTTGGACTAAAGAACGCTCACTACGCAAGAAGCCTTCTTTATCGGCATCTAAAATCGCAACCAAAGAAACTTCTGGTACGTCCAGACCTTCCCGCAATAGGTTGATTCCGATAAGAACGTCAAATTCCCCTAATCGCAAATCGCGAATGATTTCCGTTCGTTCCAACGTTTTGATATCACTGTGAAGATATTTAACCTTGATTCCTAATTCTTTTAAGTAATCTGTCAAGTCCTCTGACATTTTTTTCGTCAAAGTCGTCACAAAGACGCGCTGGTTCTTTTCAGACCGAGCATTGATTTCTCCAACCAAATCATCAATCTGTCCCATAATCGGACGGACTTCGATAACTGGATCAAGCAAACCAGTCGGACGAATAATTTGTTGAATGACGGTATCTGTTTGTTCTGCTTCATAAGGACCCGGTGTTGCCGAAACATACACAATCTGATTGACATGTTCTTCAAATTCCTCCAAACGCAAAGGACGATTATCCAATGCAGAAGGCAAACGAAAACCATAATCCACCAACATTTGTTTTCTCGCCCGGTCACCATTATACATGCCGCGCACCTGCGGCATCGTTACGTGAGATTCATCTACAACTAATAAAAAATCATCTGGGAAGAAATCGATTAATGTATATGGAGGTTCTCCTTCTTTTCTGCCATCCATATGTCGGGAATAATTTTCAATTCCAGAGGTATACCCCATTTCTCGCAGCATCTCTAAATCATAATTTGTCCGCTGCTCCAAGCGTTGTGCTTCCAATAATTTATTTTCACTTCGTAGGACCTCCAAGCGATCCTTTAATTCGGCTTGAATAGACGCAATCCCGTGTTCTAAATAATCTTCATTGGTAACAAAGTGAGTTGCCGGAAAAATCGAAACATGTTCTGTTTCTGATAAAATTTCACCGGTCAATGCATCCACTTCACGGATTCGATCGATTTCATCACCAAAAAATTCGATTCGTAATGCCCGTTCATCACGAGATGCGGGGAAAATCTCCACCACGTCTCCACGGACACGAAAACGCCCCCGCTGAAAATCAATGTCATTCCGTTCGAATTGGATATCGATCAAATTACGTAACAGCCGATCACGAGAAATCTCCATACCGACCCGTAAAGAAACTACTTGCTTCTGGTATTCGACTGGTGAACCCAAACCAAAAATACAGGACACAGATGCCACAACGATTACATCATTGCGTTCTAACAAAGCACTGGTCGCCGAGTGACGCAATTTGTCAATTTCATCATTGACACTAGAATCTTTTTCAATATAAGTATCACTGGATGGAACATAAGCTTCCGGTTGATAGTAATCATAATAACTAACAAAATATTCCACCGCGTTGTTTGGGAAAAATTCTTTGAACTCACCATACAACTGCCCAGCCAATGTTTTATTGTGGGCAATGATCAACGTCGGCTTGTTCACTTCTTTGATCAAATTCGAAATGGTATAAGTTTTTCCGGTTCCGGTCGCTCCTAATAAAATCTGGGCTTTCTTCCCTTCAACCACACCTTCAACCAATTCTCTAATGGCTTCCGGCTGATCCCCGGCAGGCTGATATTTTGAGACTAATTCAAATTTATGGGAGGTTTCTCTCTCAATCATCTAACATCCTCCTTTATTCCTTCATATTAAAAGCAAAGAAAATAAACACATTTCTCACTGCGCTATATTATATCATAGCGAACATACTTTCGCTAGTTTTCTGACTGAATCTCGCTTTTCCAAATGTAAGATTTCTTCACATTCGTTGTTAGCATTCTTGGTATTTTTTTATTTATTCCTTACTTTCTCTTGTTTAAGAGCGCTTTAACCCGTATAATATCCTCATATTCAAAAAAATAGGAGGATACGAAATGAAGAAACGAACACTTCTGCTCTTGTTGGCAGCATTAATGGTAGGTCTCTTTACACTAGGCGGAAAAGAATCGGTCGAAGCTGCCGAGAAAACCTATAAAATCGGAACCGATCTCACATTTGCGCCCTTCGAGTTCCAAAATGAAAACAATGAATATGTCGGTATTGATATCGACTTATTAAATGAAATTGCAAAAGATCAAAATTTTTCAGTCGATTTGCGACCGTTGGGCTTTGACAGCTCTATCCAAGGCGTCCAATCCAACCAACTAGACGGGATGATTGCCGGGATGAGTATTACTGACGAACGGAAAGAGTCCTTTGACTTTTCCGAACCTTACTTTGATAGTGGCATCCAAATGGCCGTTCGTGCAGACGAAGAATCTATCACCGATTATGATGGACTAAAAGGAAAAACTGTCGGTGCAAAAGTCGGCACAGAAAGCGCCACTTTTTTAGAAGAGAATAAAGAGACCTATGGATTCAAAGTAAAAGTTTATGATGCAGCAGACGGGCTCTATGGCGCATTACGCAACAATACCGTACAGGCAATTTTTGATGACTACCCTGTGTTAGGTTATGCTATTTCAAATGGCGAAGAATTCAAACTCATCGGCGAACCGGAACAAGGAAATTCTTATGGTTTTGCAGTAAAAAAAGGTGAAAACAGTGAGCTCTTAGAAAAATTCAACAACGGCTTAAAAAAACTTAAAGAAAACGGCCGCTATGACGAAATTGTTGCAACCTATATCGCAACAGAAAGCGGAGACGATTCCGCTACAATGAAAAAAGTTGAACCAAAAAAAGAAGAATACATTATCGCAAGTGATTCCGCTTTTGCCCCTTTCGAATTTAAAAATGAAGAAAATGAATATGTCGGTATCGATGTCGACTTAATGAAACGAGCGGCTGAATTACAAGGCTTCAACATTAAATTTAATTTTATCGGCTTTTCCGGTGCATTACAGGCGCTTGAAGGCAATCAAGCAGACGGCATGATTGCCGGGATGAGCATTACTGATGAACGGAAGGAGTCCTTTGATTTTTCTACCCCCTATTTCGAAAGCGGAATTCAAGTCGCTGTAAAAGAGGGCAATAAATCAATCAAATCTTATGATGATTTAAAAGACAAAAAAGTTGGCGCAAAAATCGGTACGGAAAGCGCAGATTTTCTTGAAGCAAACAAAGATAACTACGGCTACGCAATAAAACTGTACGATGCGGCGGATCAGCTTTACGAATCCGTGAAAGGCGGACAAATTGATGCTATGATGGACGATTATCCAGTTATCGGCTACGCCATCAGCAATGGGCAAAAATTAGCAACTCCTATCAAACGCGAATCTGGTGGTGAATATGGTTTCGCAGTAAAAAAAGGGCAAAATCCTGAATTACTTGAAATGTTTAATGAAGGAATTGCCGAAATGAAACGAACCGGCGAATACGAAGATATCCTCGCAAAATATATTTCAGATGGCGCCGCTCCTGTAAAAAAAGCCAATGAAAAAACGATTTTCGGATTATTAGAAAATAACTGGAAAGTCTTACTGGAAGGGCTCGGAAAAACGATTGCATTGGCCTTGATTTCCTTTGCTCTAGCTCTAGTGATTGGGATTATTTTCGGACTGTTCAGCGTTGCACCAATCAGAGCTTTGCGGACTTTTGCTTCCATATACGTCGATATCATTCGCGGTATCCCAATGATGGTTCTGGCGTTCTTCATCTTTTTCGGGCTGTCGGATGCAATCGGCATTACGATTCCTGATTTTGCAGCAGGCGTCATCACCCTAACCTTGAATGCAAGCGCCTATATCGCTGAAATTGTTCGTGGCGGTATCAACGCTGTCCCCGTTGGACAGATGGAAGCCTCCCGCAGTCTCGGCATGCCTTACACTCGCACCATGCAAAAGATCATTTTACCGCAAGCAATCAAAATTATGATTCCTTCCTTCGTCAATCAGTTCGTTATTTCGTTGAAGGACACGACCATTATCTCCGTCATCGGCGTGGTAGAACTATTGCAAACAGGAAAAATCATCGTTGCACGAACTTCACAAAGTACCAATGTTTATCTGATTATCGCGGTCATGTACTTGATCGTCATCACGTCACTGACAAAATTGGCAAAAGTTTTAGAAAAGAAGGTGAAATAAGATGGCAGAAAAAATCTTAGTGGAACATCTTGTTAAAAAATATGGTGACAATACCGTGTTAAATGATATCAGTATCTCAATTAAAGAAAGTGATGTTGTCTGTGTCATCGGTCCGTCTGGTTCCGGAAAAAGCACCTTTTTACGTTGTTTGAACCGTTTAGAGGAACCAACCAGTGGAGATATCGTCATTGATGGTGCTCATTTAATGGATAAGAATACCAATATCAATCTTATTCGGCAACATATCGGTATGGTTTTTCAACATTTTAACCTTTTCCCCCATTTGACCGTTTTAGAAAATATTGTTTTAGCACCAATGGATCTTAAGAAAAACAATCGTAGCGAAGCGGAGAAAAAAGCGCTGGAATTATTGGATACCGTTGGACTAGCAGATAAAAAGGATATGTATCCTGATAAATTATCTGGCGGTCAAAAACAGCGAGTCGCTATCGCTCGTGCTTTGGCAATGAACCCTGATGTTATGTTATTTGATGAACCTACCTCTGCTCTGGATCCAGAAATGGTCGGCGATGTGTTGAACGTAATGAAAAAATTAGCAAAACAAGGCATGACAATGGTTATCGTCACCCATGAAATGGGCTTCGCCAAAGAAGTAGCTAATCGTGTTCTCTTTTGTGACGAAGGAAAATTCTTGGAAGATGGAACACCAGACCAACTGTTCAATGCTCCTAAGAACGAACGAACCAAAGATTTTCTGGACAAAGTTCTAAATATTTAATCTTTCTTGTGAAAGTCGGTTAATCCCTGACTTTCACAGTTTTTTTTGCAAAAAAATAAGTAGAAACAACGCCAAACAGTCGTCATTTCTACTTATTTTTTATGAACAGGAAGTCGATTGATTACCTACTTCTTTTTTCCGCTGAAGGCGTCTTTCATTTTATCAAAAAAACCTTCTGCCTGCTGTTCACTAATTTTTGTACCACTAGCTTCCGCAAAGCTACGCAATGCGTCTTTTTGCGCATCATTCAGATTTTTTGGTGTAATGATTTTAACGCGGACTTGTTGATCGCCATTGCCACCACCACGTAAACGAGGTGCACCTTTTCCACGAAGACGGAAATTAGTTCCCGTTTGTGTACCAGCTGGAATTTTCAGCTTCACATCTCCATGAACAGTCGGCACATTGATTTCATCGCCAAGTGCTGCTTGGACAAAGTTTAATGGCAATTCATAGTAAATCTCCGCACCATCCCGATCGAAGATATCACTTTCTTCAACTCGGAAAACAACATAAAGATCCCCATAAGGTCCACCGTTTTGTCCGGCTTCCCCTTGATTTGCCAAACGCATTTGTTGCCCATCTTCTACCCCTGCAGGTACATTGACTTTCACTTCATGGGCTTTCTTTTCGTGTCCAGCACCGTGACAAGTTGGACATGGTTCTTTGATTTCTTTCCCAGTACCATGACAGACATCACAGGTTTGACGACTCATTACACGACCAAGAGGCGTTTGTCGTTCCACATTGATTGAACCAGAACCATGACACTTATGACAGGTTTCTGGCTGGGTACCGGGTTTCGCTCCGTTACCGCCACATGTATGACAGGTTTCTTCCCGATTGTACTTGATCGGTTTCTCCACACCAAAAATTGCTTCTTCAAACTTCAAGTTGATCGAATACTGCAAATCGGCTCCTTGTCGGGGCGCATTGGGATCAGCCGAACGACCACCGCCACCGCCGCCAAAAAACGATTCAAAGATATCTTCAAATCCACCAAAACCGCCACCGGAAAAGCCACCATAATTACCGCCGCCAAATCCACCGTAGCCGCCACCGCCACCATAATTAGGATCTGTACCAGCGTGTCCATATTGATCATACGCTGCTCTTTTTTGCGGATCGCTCAGAATTTCATAGGCTTCGGAAATTTCTTTGAATTTATCTTCTGCATCAGCCTCTTTGTTAATATCCGGATGATACTTTTTGGAAAGCTTGCGGTATGCCTTTTTAATTTCATCATCCGAAGCCCCTTTTTGCAATCCCAGGACTTCGTAATAATCTCGTTTTGTTGCCATAGGCTTCCCTCCACATTTCTTGTTTTAACCACTTGTGTATTTTATCATATTTCTGTCATAAGCCAAATCATTCTTAACAAATCATAAGAAAAAGCCAAAGGATGACTTTGGCTTTTTCTTAGCGAGTTACTTATTTGTCATCGCCGTCTACTTCTTCAAAATCAGCATCGACAACATCATCTGCGCCGCCTTGCGCTTCTTCTGGATTTTCTTGCGCTTGTTGTTGCGCTGCTTGTTCGTACAATTTAACCGTTAAGTTTTGTACGATTTCGTTTAATGCATCTCGTTTTGTTTTCATTTCTTCGATGTTATTTGCTTCAACTGCAGCTTTCAGTTCATCCCGAGCATCTTCCGCTTTCTTCACTTCTTCTGCATCTACTTTGCCTTCTAGATCTTTCAATGTTTTATCAACAGTGAATAACAACGCATCTACATCATTACGAAGATCTACTTCTTCTTTGCGGGCTTTATCTGCTTCAGCATTTGCTTCAGCATCTTTCACCATGCGATCGATTTCTTCATCTGAAAGACCTGAAGAAGATTTGATGGTGATTTTTTGTTCTTTTTGTGTTCCCAAATCTTTAGCAGAAACATTCACGATACCGTTCTTATCGATATCAAAAGTTACTTCGATTTGTGGAATTCCACGAGGTGCTGGTGGAATATCCGTCAATTGGAATCTTCCTAATGTTTTGTTATCAGAAGCCATTGGACGTTCCCCTTGCAGTACATGGATATCTACGGCAGGTTGATTGTCTGCTGCTGTTGAGAAGACTTGTGATTTACTTGTAGGAATCGTTGTGTTACGGTCAATTAATTTTGTAAAGACACTACCCATTGTTTCGATACCTAATGAAAGTGGTGTAACATCTAACAAGACTACATCTTTGACGTCCCCAGTGATAACTCCACCTTGGATTGCAGCACCCATCGCAACAACTTCATCAGGGTTTACAGATTTATTTGGTTCTTTGCCAGTTTCTTTACGAACAGCATCAACAACTGCAGGAATCCGGGTTGAACCACCGACTAAAATCACTTCATCTACTTCAGATTGTGATAAACCAGCATCTTTCAAAGCTTGACGTACTGGAATTTTTGTCCGTTCAACAAGATCACTTGTTAATTCATCAAATTTCGCACGAGTCAAAGTCATTTCCAAATGCAAAGGACCAGCGTCTCCGGCTGTAATAAATGGCAAGCTGATTTGCGTGCTTGTTACACCTGACAAATCTTTTTTCGCTTTTTCAGCGGCATCTTTCAACCGTTGCAACGCCATTTTGTCTTTTCCTAAATCAATACCGTTTTCTTTCTTAAATTCAGCAACCATATGATCGATGATTTTGTTATCAAAGTCATCCCCACCAAGATGGTTGTCACCGGCTGTAGATAATACATCAAACACACCGTCACCTAATTCAAGGATTGATACGTCAAAAGTACCACCACCAAGGTCAAATACTAAGATTTTTTCTTCTTTATCTGTTTTATCCAAACCATAAGCTAATGCTGCTGCTGTTGGTTCATTAACAATCCGTTCTACTTCTAAACCTGCGATTTTACCAGCATCTTTCGTTGCTTGACGTTGCGCATCATTGAAGTATGCAGGAACTGTAATGACTGCTTTTTCAACTTTTTCACCTAGATAATCTTCAGCAAAACCTTTGATGTATTGTAAAATCATAGCTGAGATTTCTTGTGGTGTATAAGATTTCCCTTCGGCTTCTACTTTATAACCTGCTTCACCAATATGACGTTTGATAGAAGAAATCGTATGAGGATTTGTTACAGCTTGACGTTTTGCTACTTCACCTACTTGGATTTCACCATTTTTGAAAGAAACAACAGAAGGTGTTGTGCGGTTTCCTTCTGGATTTGCAATAATTTTTGCTTCGCCGCCTTCAAGAACAGCGACTGCTGAGTTTGTTGTACCTAAGTCGATACCGATAATTTTACTCATGTAAAAAACACTCCTTTAAAATAGTATACTACTAATATTTTTTTATTATTGGGCTACGATAACCATGCTTGGTCGCAAGACGCGGTCATGCAGCTTATATCCTTTTTGTAAAACTTCAACGATTGTATCTGTTGCTACATCGTCACCGGCTGGAACCGTTTGAACGGCCTGATGAACATTAGGATCAAACATTTCACCAGCTGCGGGAATTTCTTCAATCCCTTCTTCTTTCAAAGCAAAACGAATTCCTTCTAGAACCATGTCGACACCTTTTTTCAAATTTGCGCCTTGGTCATCGGATACTTCCGCCGCCATTGCACGTTCCAAATTATCGATTGCCGGCAAAAGTTTCTTCGCCAAATCTTGAGAACGATATTTTTGTAATTGTTCCCGTTCATTGCGATTTCGAGTGGTAATATTTGCGATTTCCGCCCGCGCTCGCAAAAACTGATCTTCTAATTCATTGTTTTTTGCTTGCAACACTTCAAGTTCTGTCGGAGCTTCTGATTCGGTATCATTAGCTTCAATTTCTTCAGTGATCGCTGCTTCAATTTCTGTTTCTAGTTCTTTTTCCAATTCTTTTTCAGACACTTGACTAACTTCCTTTCTCTATTAGATTGTTTCGCTTTTTGCTTTTACTAACTAAACGAATCTAGTGATCGATAATAGTCAGCCAATTTTGATGCGAGTTCTTGACGAAAAACGTCAATCAACGCAAAAATTTTTGAATATTGCATACTCGTAGGACCCAAAAGCGCAATCGTGCCGCGGCCATGACCAGAAATATCATAACTTGCTTGGACTAAACTCATATTTTGCAGCAAGTCAATGCCAAGCTCATCACCAATTCGAATCTGGATAGTTCCATTTGGCGGAATCAATAGCTGATTCAACTCCTCGGGATCTTTCATAAAAGAATAAATCGTTTTGAACTGATCCACATCCGGCTTAGGACCGAAATCCAAAAGGTTCATCCGTCCGCCGACAAAGATTTTTTCTTCGAAAGCATTACTTAGCAACGAATCAAATAGATCAAGAATCCCTTCAGTTGTTTGAAAATACTTATGCAAAATCATAGGAATTTCTGTTCGCAAGCGATGATATACCGTAATCAACGGTTCACCGATCAATTTATCATTGATGATCCGCACCATTTTCTCTAAATCTTCTCCACTAATGGAGCGGGGAATCGTAAAGACCTGACTTTCAACGTTACCTTTATCCGTCACGATAATCGCAATGATTTGGCGATCGTTCAAGGGAACGATGCGAAAACCCGTTAAACGTCGTTCCTTCATATCTGGACCTAGCGAAAGTGCTGTGTAACTAGTCAGACTGGATAGGATATCCGCAGACTGTTGGATGATTTCATTAATTTCATGAAACTCTCTACCAAAAGACTGTTGAATAAGTTGCATTTCTGATTTTTCGACTTTGTCCGGTCGTAAAAGATGATCAACATAATAACGATAGCCTGTCATCGAAGGAACTCGCCCGGAAGAAGAATGTGTTTTTTGAAGAAAGCCATATTCTTCTAATGCCTTCATCTCGTTGCGAATCGTTGCAGAGCTTGCATCAATTCCTTCTTCCATCAGTTTTTTAGAACCGACTGGATGACCCGTTTGCGTGTAATTTTGAACAATGAGACGCAAAATATCCTGTTGCCGTTGTGTCAACATAATCTATCACCTCTCATTAGCACTCTTTACTTATAAGTGCTAATACGAGTATAAATATACCACACTCCACTTATTTGTCAAGAATTTTTCACCACTTTTTAGCACTCTATCATGCCGAGTGCTAATTATTTTAGAAAAATTTAAAAAGAAAAAAGAGTCCTAGTTAGAACTCTTCAATAAAAACTTTTCAAATACTTCATTACCGATAAATAACCCAGTTTTTGTCAAACGGACGGTATCCTTTTCTTCCAGCAGCCAACCTTTTTCTTTCAGCTCCGGCAACACTGGTCCATAAATATCATGAAAATCGACATTAAATTTTTGGCGGAAGTTTTGCTTGGAAATACCTTCCAGTTTTCTTAGACCTAAAAATAATTCCTCTTCCATCTGATTTTCCTTTGTTAAAAATTCTTCTTCATAAATAGGAAGCTTTCCCTTTCGCAAAGGTTCCAAATAATGTTGGATTGGTCCATAATTTTTGTATCTGCGATTACCCAAGTAGCCGCTAGCTCCCGCACCAAACCCAAAATAATTTTCGTTGTTCCAATAAACCAGATTATGCTGAGATTCTTTTCCAGATTCAGCAAAGTTACTGATTTCGTATTGATGACGTCCGCGTTTTTCCATTTGTTCGATTGCTTCTTCAAACATTTGACTTTCAACTTCTTGATCCGGCAATTCGATTCTTCCTTGCCGCACCCAATTCATGAACATGGTTTTATTTTCCAAAATTAAGGAATACAAAGAATAGTGAGGTAAATCAAAATCCAATGCTCGATGTAACGTATCTCTGAAACTTTCCAATGTTTGTCCCGGTAACGCATAGATTAAATCGATAGACACATTATCAAACTGCTCTTTTTTTAACAAGTCAATCGTTTGGTAAACATCAGCTGCCGAGTGCTTACGACCAATTTTTTTTAATAATTGGTCATCAAATGTTTGGACGCCCATTGATAAACGACCAATTCCGTAATTTTTCATAACCCGCAATTTATCCTGAGTCAGATCGCCCGGATTGGCTTCAATAGTGAATTCTTTTACCTTCTCCATCGGAAACAAGTCCGTGACGCCTTGCAACAATCGATCCAATTGCTTTGCGGATAAAGAAGTTGGCGTTCCTCCACCAATGTAGATTGTTTTTGACTCTTCCGTTTTTTGTTGCTCCAATGTCAATTGGATTTCCTTCAACAGCATTTCGATATATTCATCGACTGGCTGCCCTTCCAGGAATACCTTATTAAAGTCACAGTAATAACAGATATGTTCACAAAATGGGATGTGAATGTAGGCTGAAATGCTGGTATTACCTGGTTTATCTATATTTTTCATTTTGTTATTTCCTCTCAAAAGGCCTGTCCGCTTCTTTAATACCTTTCATTTAGCTATAAATTGAAGCGTTGCACTTCATTCTATCATAGGCTATAAAAACTTAACATATTCTTTTCAAGAGCAATTACTAAATGAAGTTACGATAAAGCAACTTTTATTGAGGACAATACTTATTTCTTCTATACTAATAAGTTTATTTACACCACCAAAACTCGCAAGTCACCCCTCCGTCAATCTCTCATATTTTCTCAGGGTCAAAGGAACAAAAAGTAATAATAAAAGACCTAACCAAATCAGTGCCGTCTGGAGATTGTGGATTATTAACTCATTCATTAACAAACCTCGAATTGATTCTGTAATTGGAGTGAAAGGAGAAATTTCTGCTAACCGGCGTAAAAATTTTGGTAATGTTTCTAATGGGACAAACCCGCTACTCAAATAGGGCATAAACAGCAAAATCATCGGAAATGCTGCCGCTGCTTCCGTTCCAACAGTGAGCCCAACAAAAAAACTGATCCAGATCAATACTGCCGCAAATAACAGCACAAAGAATAGCAAGAAAAAACCGGTTAAAAAAGTAATCTGAGTGCTAAATCCAAGCAAGATGCCCACTATGACCACTAGAAATACGGCAATAAGATTTTTTAGAAGATTAATGGTTAGTTCCCCCCATAAAACCGAAGATTGGGTAATATTCATTGTTTTGAAGCGATTCAAAATCCCTCTTTGTTTCATCGTAGACATGGCAACCGCCGCTCCTGCCGATACTTGCCCGATTCCTAAAACAATGATTCCGGGCAAGATATAATCGATATAATTCCCACTACGGTCAATTGCACCTCCAAAAATAAAAACAAAGGACAATAAAATCAGAACAGGCAAAAAAATTGTAGTAATCAACCCATCCAAATTACGGGAATTGAGCTTCCAGCTTCTCCTACTCATAATCGTCAAATCATGAAACCATTGCATGGCTGCTACCTCCTTTAGTTACTTCCAAATAAACATCTTCCAACGATGGTTCCAATAATTGAACATCACTTACCACAATTTCATGGTCTGCTAATTTTGAAAACAATGAAGTCAATTTTTGAACTTTTTCTACTGCCAAAATCTCTAACTTATTTTCTGGTAGGAGAGCGATTTTTTCTCCGATTAAAACCAATTGTGCTTTTTGGAAGTCCTTTTCGTTTGAAAACTGTAAATGAATCTTACTTTCTGGCAATTGCTTTTTAAGTGTTTGAATCGATCCATCAGCAATAATTTTTCCTTGACTCATGATTGTCACATAGTCAGCCAATATCTCAGCTTCTTCCAAATACTGAGTGGTAAGAAAAATCGTCATTCCCGATTTTTTTGCCAAATCAGCAATCAGTTTCCAAATTTTCCGACGATTTGCAGGATCGATTCCAGTCGTTGGCTCGTCCAAAAACAACACTTTTGGATCTCCCAAAAGACTTGCTGCAATATCCAATCGGCGTTTCATCCCGCCAGAATACTGACTGACTTTTCTATCAGCAGCTTGTTCCAATTGAAATTGTTTTAATAGTTCCATAGCTTTTTTTCTCGCTGTCTTCTTCGGTAACGAATGGAGTTGCCCAAGAATTTCTAGATTTTCCCGCCCAGTCAGTTCTTCATCCAGTGCTGCAAATTGTCCTGTCACACTGATTTGACTGCGGATTTCCTTTCGTGAAGCCTTGATTCCTTCGTAAAAAATTTCTCCTGCTGTTGGTTTTAACAAACCGGTAAGCAAATGAATCGTGGTCGTTTTTCCCGCCCCATTTTCTCCTAATAACGCAAAGATCTTACCAGCAGCCACCTGAAAATTAATTGCGTCCACTGCCAAATGCTCACCAAACTTTTTTGATAAATTCTTACCCTCAATCGCAAATTCCATAAAATTCTCCTTCGCCCTTATAATGAATGAACATATATTCATTATAAAATATAAAAAATATTTGTCAATGGAAAGCGAGATTTTCCACTGACAAAAAATTCATAGGCTATTTATTTTTGCAATAAAAAACTTAAAAAGATGCTGATATCCGGTAATTGATAGTCCTCTTCAAAAATCGTTGCCATTAGTCCTACTCCCTGAGCGCTACTGATAAAAAACATCGCCAACATTTGCGGATCACCAGCAACAAATTGCTTTTTTTCCTGACCACGAATGATCAATTGTTTCAATGCCGCAATTAGCTCCTTATCCATCGCAATCAATTCCTTCAAGCCGTTATTCGGCTCTGTATTGGGGAAAATCGATTGTGTAACCAATAAAAATAAATCACTTGTGGTTCGATCCACTGCGATTCCTTTCAACATTTCCTCTGTTGCCCCCGTTAAAATGCTTCGTGGATCACCTGCTGCTTGAAACAGGTGTTTCAAATTTCTTAAACCCTCAATGGCTTCACTCATTATGGCATCAAACAAGGCCTGCTTGGAAGGAAAATAACGATATGCCAACCCTGTGCTGACACCTGCCTCTTCGGCAATTGCCTGCATTGTCGTATTCGCAAAAGAATGTTTTGCAAATAAAGTAACCGCGGCATAGCGAATTTTATCTCTCGTTTGTTTTCGCATCGCTTCAAAGCGCTCTGTTTGTTTACTCACGAAATTCCCCCCTGTTCTTTTTTATTCGATATAAATTTATTATAAGAGACTTTGTGAGAGAATTCAATTTGCGGAGAGTTGCTCCCATAATCCGCAAACGCTTTCTCCTCAGCGCATCTCACTTTGTAAGTCTGTATAATTAGTGATTTTCTCTTCCAGACGCTCTAAAGTTTCTCCCATTTCTTGGTATTTCTTTTTTAATTGCTCTCTTTCTTCAATCAAAATTTGTTTTCTGGCTTCTAGCGTTGCAGCTCCCTGTTGATAAAGTGTTGTATATTCAATCAAAGATTCCACCGTCAATCCAGCACTGCGCATGCATTTGATGAAATCAATCCATTGCAAATCTTCTTCTGAATAGTTCCGAACCCCGCCGTTTTTACGAGTGATTGGAGGAATTAAACCAATTCGCTCATAATATCTGAGAGTGACTGGTGTTAATGCCATTTTTTCTGCTACTTTGGAAATGTTCATTTTTTGTCTCCTTGCTTTTTGTCTTTACACTATTTATCATTCATCGCATTCAATACATCAACTTTATAACTTGAACTCCAGGTTAAGTCAAACAGAACTTTTTTGCAATGCTTTGCGAAAAAAAACGACGATCAACAGGATTTCCTGCTAATCGTCCTTTGATTCAACTTATTCGTCTGCAAAATCATAGAGAACTGTCGAAAGATAGCGTTCGCCGTTATCAGCAACAATTGCTGCGACTTTCTTGCCGGCACCTAATTTTTTAGCCACTTCAATTACACCGTAAATAGCTGCCCCTGCAGAAATTCCGACAAGAATCCCTTCTTGTGTTCCAACTTTCCGCGCAGTTTCCAAGGCGTTTTCACTAGATACAGGTAATACTTCTTGGTAGCTTTCTTCATTTAAAACTTTTGGCACAAAGCCGGTAGAAATCCCTTGAATTTTATGAGGACCCGCTTTGCCGCCAGATAAAACAGCAGATTCGGCCGCTTCCACCGCATAAACACGAACATTTGGCAAAGTTTCCTTCAAACTTTTGGCAACACCGGTAATCGTCCCACCAGTTCCAACGCCGGCAACAAACGCATCGAGTCCTGTTTCGGCGAATGCTGCAGCAAGTTCCTTACCAGTTGTTTGATAATGAATTTCTGGATTGGCTTCATTTTCAAATTGCAAAGGCAAAAACCAACCGTTTTCTTCTGCCAACTCTTTAGCCTTGGCAATCGCCCCATTGATTCCTTCACTCCCTGGTGTCAAAACTAATTTTGCACCGTATGCTTGGATCAATTTCCGACGTTCAATTGAGAAGGTTTCCGGTAAAACGATGACAACGTTATACCCTTTTGCCGCACCAACGAAGGATAAGCCAACGCCTGTATTACCGGAAGTCGGTTCAACGATTGTTCCTCCGGGTTTTAATTTCCCCTCTTTTTCTGCTTTTTCGATCATTGCAAGGGCGATTCGATCCTTGACTGAACCAGCTGGGTTATAAAATTCTAGTTTAACATAGACATCTGCAGCACCTTCTGGAACGATTCGATTTAGTTTTACGACAGGTGTATCTCCGGTCAATTCTAAGATATTTTCAACGATTTTTGCCATTTGCATTCTCTCCTTTTTGTCAGTACAACCGTTGTTCCTACAAAATAAAAAAACATCCTTCCATAAAATGAAAGGACGATTGTCTCGTGTGACCACCTTTGTTCGCTGACTCTTCACAAAGTCAGCCTCCATAAGTATCTCGAAAAATTTAAACGAAATACTTGCGCGTATCTAACGGACACTTTCCGTCGACAGTTCGTTATTACTTGCTGTCGATTGCTCCAAGACCATTTTCCAAAGTTTTCCGCTGCTTATTCTCATTCTCCTAAGCTCTCTGTAAGTGTTCCGCTTTGTACTTATCTTTTCATGGCATTTCTTATTTTGTTGTTGTAATCATAGCGCAGAGAGTAGATTAATTCAATCTTTCACATGATAAGAAATAAAGCAGTGTGATAAATTTTTGTTATCATTAAAAAAGAATCGGAGTAATTATCCTCCGATTCTGGTTTCTTATTTTTTAAAATATGCACGTGTTGCCGCTTCGTCTGCATGCAGTTGTTCGATCAGAGCTTCTGCCCCATCAAAAGCAACCTGTCCCCGTAGCAGATGTAGCCAGCGGACACTGACCTGTTCCCCATAGATATCTTGATGAAAATCCAAAATATAGACTTCAACTGTTAATTCTCGTCCTTTGCCGAAGGTATCATTATGGCCAATTGATCCCATTGCCGGATACCAACGATCGCCCACCTTCAATTCAGACACATAGACGCCTTCTTCGGGCAAACGGACAGTAGATTTGAACTTGATATTGGCTGTAGGAAATCCTAAAGTGCGTCCACGAGCATCCCCGTGCACGACTGTCCCTTCGATTTCATATGGATAGCCCAATAGTTTATTGACTTCATCCATATTTCCTTCTTCTAACAATTGACGAATACGAGTAGAACTGATTTTTTCTCCATCCTCAGTTTCTTTTGCTACTGTGACTACCTCAAAACGATTTTTAGCATATTCAGGAAGATGGGCTACATCAGCGATATCTCTCGGACCATAGGTATAATCAAAGCCGCTGACAGCAAATTTCCCATGAAGACCCACAATATATTGATCCACAAAGTCCTGTGGCTTTAATCCTGCAAACGCCGAAGTAAAATCAATCACATATAAATAATCGACGCCTAGATCAGCCATGATTCGTTCTTTTTGCGAAAGGCTAGTTAGGTAATGCATTTCAGCTGGATCGACCTTTTGGAAAACAATGGAAGGATGTTGATTAAATGTCATCACAGCTAACTTTAATCCTTGCTCCTCAGCGATTTTTTTTCCTTTCCGAATGACTTTCTGATGTCCTTTATGTACCCCATCAAAAAAGCCCAGAACTAAAACGACATCCCCTTCTGGAATTTGCTCTTTTGTATAAGGATGTCTAATCGTTATTATTTTCATCAAAATTCTCCGTTCATAATTAAGGTAACAAATTTACTACACAGAACCTATCAAGTAATCCTCCATCTACTACTCCGTACGAAACATTTTCCTCGGTTTTAGTTCTTCGGGATTCTTATTGTTCTTTTCATAGATTCCTACCACTTTTTCTTGATAAAACAGCGCAATCGGTTCCTGTGGCATTTCGGCTAATTGGAAAGCTGAAAAAGGCAGTCGCATCCCATTTTTTATTTTTTGCCACAATGCATCGGAAAGATCCACCCGTGGAAATTCCTTTACGCCATATTCAATTGGCAATAAATAGGCCTCTAATTGGTTTTGCTCTACTAATTCCCGTACCTGTTGCAGGGTTACTGCTTGCGCTTTTGTAAATCCGCCACTAGCTATTCGTGTTAAGTCCGACATGTGGGCGGCTACCTGTAATTTTTTTCCCGTATCAACCGCTAACGTTCGCACGTAGGTTCCTTTGCCGCACCTCACTTGAAACCGCCAAGACTGGGTTCCATTTTCCCATACTGGCTCTGAGATTCGTTCAAAAGAAAAAATTTGGGCTTTGCGTTCAGGGCGTTCAACGATTTCTCCCGCTCGTGCATAGTCATATAACCGACGTCCGTTGACCTTGACCGCTGAAAACATCGGCGGTATCTGAGTAATTTCACCCGTCAAAGAAGCCATTGCTTCATCGATTGCTTTGTTCGAAAATGGTTGTTGGATGACTGTACGTTCAACAACCTCTCCTGAAGCATCCTCTGTCGTTGTTGCAAATCCAAGGGTAATTTCCCCTACATATGTTTTTCCCGACTCCATCAGAAATTCTACCATCTTTGTGCCTTTTCCGATACAAATCGGCAATACACCATCTACATCGGGATCCAGTGTACCACTATGCCCGATTTTTTTTGTATGTAAAATTTTTCGTAATTGAAAAACACAGTCATGACTCGTCATTCCCCGTTCTTTCCATAGAGGTAAAATTCCGTCCATGTCACACCTCACTTCTCCTATTCAACTGGATTATTATAGCACATTTCCCCAGAAGTTTATCATCTGTAAACTGAAAAAAGCGAAGGTATCTCAGTTCCCAAAAAGAGAGCTGAAATCCTTCGCTAGTTTTTTCATGAAATTCTTCTTTACTCTTTGTGCAGGTTGCGAATCATTTCATCGATCTTATTGCCATATTCGACAGATTCATCAAGTTCAAAAAAGATTTCCGGCGTTTTATAAAGGGTTAAGGTTTGTCCCAATTCATGACGAATCAAACCTGTTGCTTTTTCAAGCCCTTGCTGTGCCTTTTGTCTTTCAGAAGCTAATTCTGACAGTAAACTATAATAAATTGTCGCTTGTTGCAAATCACCTGTCACACGTACATCCGTAATAGTTACATCCTGTACCCGAGGATCACGGATTTTTTTTCGTAAGATTTGGTTTACTTCCCGTAGAATTTCTTGTGCTACTCTGCGATCACGATAATTGGCCATAGTCTTCGACCTCCTTTGTGATTAATCGTTTTTAATTTCTTCCATAACATATGCTTCGATAACATCATCTGCTTTGAGATCGTTGAATTTTTCGATCATTGCACCACATTCAAAGCCTAGCTTAACTTCCTTCACATCATCTTTGAAGCGTTTCAAGCTTGCTAATACACCTTCGTAAATCACGATGCCGTCGCGAATCACACGCACACCGCTGTCTCGACGAATAAATCCTTCTGTTACGTAACAACCAGCAATCGTTCCGACTTTGGAGACTTTATATGTTTCCCGGACAACCATTTGTCCTATGATTTTTTCTTCGAATTCTGGATCAAGCATTCCCTTCATCGCTGTTTCGATTTCTTCGATGGCTTTGTAAATGATCCGGTGTAGACGAATGTCCACTTTTTCAGCATCTGCTTGTTGTTTTGCTTGTGGTGTCGGACGCACATTGAATCCAATGATAACCGCATTACTTGCTGCAGCCAGTGTCACATCGCTCTCATTGATGGCACCTACTGCTGAATGGACGATATTGATACGAACGCCTTCAACATCGATTTTTTGTAATGAGGCTGCCAATGCTTCGGCAGAACCTTGCACGTCTGCTTTAATGATAACATTAACGTCTTTCAATTCGCCTTCTTTTAGGCTTTCAAATAATGTATCCAGCGTTACCCGACTATTGGATGAGCGTTGTTCCATCAAGGCACGTTTGCCCCGTTCTTCCCCAGCTGCCCGAGCAGTTTTTTCATCTTCAAAGACAACGAAACGGTCTCCAGCTTGAGGTACATCATTCAATCCGGTAATTTCAACTGGTGTTGCTGGTCCAGCTGCTTTTTCCCGCCGACCGATATCATTGGTCATCACCCGAACACGTCCGTAGGTATTTCCGACAACGATTGGATCACCAACATGCAGTGTTCCTTGTTGAACCAGTAAAGTAGAAACTGGTCCTTTTCCTTTATCTAATCGTGCTTCAATGACGGTTCCGATTGCCCGCTGTTTAGGATCTGCTTTCAAATCTTCAACTTCTGCAACTAAAACAATCATTTCCAACAATTCTTCGATATTTTGACCAAATTTTGCGGAGATTTCAACAAAAATCGTATCGCCACCCCAAGCTTCAGGGATCAGTTCATATTCGCTTAGTTCTTGCATAACATGTTGTGGATTAGCACCTGGTTTATCGATTTTATTGACTGCAACGATGATTGGAACTTTTGCTGCCTTCGCATGATTGATTGCTTCAATTGTTTGTGGCATCACACCATCATCTGCTGCAACTACTAAAATAGTAATATCAGTAATACTTGCTCCCCGTGCCCGCATGCTGGTAAAGGCCGCGTGTCCCGGTGTATCCAAGAAGGTAATAGGTTTGCCGTCGATATCAATTTGATAAGCACCAATATGCTGTGTAATTCCTCCGGCTTCACCACTGGTTACTCGTGAATGACGCAAAGTATCTAACAACGTTGTCTTACCGTGATCGACGTGTCCCATGATCGTTACAACTGGTGGACGTGGAACAAGATTTTCTTCATTCAATTCTTCTGGTTCAAAGAATTTGTCGATATCTGTGATATCCACTTGTACTTTTTCTTGTGCTTCCATGCCGTAGTCTGTCGCCAATAATTCAATCGTATCTTTATCCAACGGTTGATTTTGGTTGACCATAACACCCATCAAGAATAATTTTTTGATGATTTCGGCTGGCTCACGATGGATTTTTTTTGAAATTTCTGCTACGTTCATACCTTCTGTATATTCTAAAACATCTGGCAATTCACGGAATTTACGTGGTGGAACAGCAGTTTTTTGGGAAGTTTGTTGTTGACGGCCTTTCTTCCCTTTTTTATTAAATCGATTACGATTTTGATTGCCGAAATTGTTGCGGTTTTGGTTGTTGAAGTTTCCTTTGCCGCGGTTATTGTTCGTTGTTCGTTTTTGATCTTGTCCACCTTGTCCGCCGGCTTGTCCTCGAGTTTGATTCTGAGAAGCAGCTTGTGGACGTTGGTTGGTTGCTTGATTGCGTTGTTCTGTTGGTTTTTGGTTTGTTTTTTGATTCATCTGTTTTCCTGACTGTGGTTGCTGTGATTGTGGACGACTTTGTCCCTGAGGTTTTTGACCTTGTGTTTGTGGTCTTTGTCCTTGGGTCTGTGGTCTCCCTTGATTTTGCGGTTTTTGACCTTGATTCTGTGGTCGTTGTGCTTGATTTTGCGGTCTTGCTTGATTTTGATTTTGTGGTTTTTGACCTTGTGTTTGTGGTCTTATTGTCTGTTGTTTTGGTTTTTCTTGATTTGGTCGTTCTGCCTGGTTTACTCCTTGATTTGCAGGTTTAGCCGTGTCTTGACGATAAGGCTTGTTTCCCGCTGGACGGGCAGGTTTGTTACGATTTTGAAAATTCGGATTATTCCGCTGTGTTTGGAATTTTTTATGTTCAGGTTTTGCTTCTGGATTAGAAGGCTGGTTCGCTGGTTTTTGGGTTGCAGGTTGGCTATTTTCTTGTTGTCTATTTCCGGAGTTCGGTCTGTTTGACGCGCCTCCAGTCAATGTTTGGCGTAATTTTTTTTCTTCTCCATCCGAAATCGAACCCATATGGTTTTTGACATCAAATCCTAAAGATTGCGCCTTTTCAACAAGCTCTTTGCTTGATTTGTTCATTTCTTTTGCAAGTTCATAAATTCTTTTTTTACCCATGCAATCACCTTCCTAACCTTGTATTAGTTCCTTGATCTTCCTTCCAAAACCTTGATCCATTACAGCAATCACCATCCTTGGTTTGCCAATGGCGTGACTGATTTCAGTAGAAGTTAACTCGTCAAAGCAAGGAACTTTGTAATAAGTACTTTTATCTTTGACTTTTTTTTGGGTATTTTTTCCAGCGTCAGAGGCGATCAAAACAAGTGCCGCTTTTTGCGAACGGATCTCTTTGACCACAAGCTCTTCGCCGGTTACCAGTTTACCAGCTCGCATTGCAAGTCCTAACATATTCAGCAGCTTCGTCTTATTCATTTTTGAATAACTCGCGACGGGCTTTTTGATGGGTGACATAGTCTAATAATTCTTGATAGAATTCATCTGTCAAGGTTGTTTCCAACACCCGATCCAAAATTTTCTTTTCTTGAGAAACACGTACTTCCTCAGGTTCAATCGCAACATACGCACCGCGACCAGGCATTTTTCCAGATGGATCAATGGAAACGACGCCTTCTTTTGAGCGGGCAATGCGAATCAATTCTTTTTTAGGTTTCATTTCACCAGACACAACCGATTTTCGTAAAGGAACTTTTCGTTTTTTCATCGTTTTTCCCTCGCTTGTTTCTCTACTTTTCGTCCATATCAACGACTTCATCGTCTGCAGGTTTTTCTGATTCCACGATTGCTTCTTCTGGAGTTTCAGTTATCGCTGCATCCACATCAGCTGATTCACCGGCATCGATATAATCGCCATCTTCAAGTTTTGCGTAAAATTCTTCCATATCTGATTCTGATTTGATATCGATTTTAAACCCAGTTAATTTTGCCGCAAGACGGGCGTTTTGTCCCCGTTTGCCGATGGCTAATGACAATTGATAATCTGGTACGACAACTGTGCAGGCCTTAGGATTTTGCAAGTCAAAGATAACATCCACAACTTGTGCCGGATTCAACGAATTTGCAATGTACACTGCGGCATCTTCGTTCCATTCAACGATATCCATGTTTTCGCCCTTTAATTCATTGACGATAGCTTGGACCCGTTGGCCTTTTGGTCCTACACACGTTCCCACGGGATCGATATTCGGATCATTGGATCGAACAGAAACTTTTGAACGGTCCCCTGCTTCACGAGCAATACTGATAATTTCAACCGTTCCATCATAGACTTCCGGCACTTCTTGTTCAAATAAGCGACGCAACAAATCTGGATGGCTGCGGCTTACAAAAACTTGAGGGCCTTTTGATGTATTTTCAACACGAGAAACGTAGACCTTGATTCGGTCGTGAGGTTGATAAAATTCGTTAGGCATTTGATCTTGCTTTGAAAGGACAGCTTCGATTTTGCCAAGATTGACATAAATATAACGATGGTCTTGACGTTCAACAATTCCTTGCATGATGTCTTTTTCATAAGCACTGAATTCGTTATAGATAATGTTGCGTTCCGCTTCTCTCACCCGTTGCAAGATAACTTGTTTCGCCGTTTGGGCGGCAATCCGTCCAAAATCTTTCGGGGTGACTTCGAAACGAATCTTATCCCCGATTTCATAAGCAGGATTGATCAGCAAAGCGTCTTTTAAAGATACTTCCAACTGAGAGTCCATGACTTCTTCGGTTACTTCTTTGACTGCATACACATGGATGTTGCCCTTTTTTTGATCAAATTCCACTTCAACGTTTTGTGCTTGGCCATAGTGGCGTTTGTAAGCCGAAACTAAAGCTGCTTCAAGCGCTTCAATAACGATTTCTTTGGAAACTCCTTTTTCCGCTTCCAATGCATCCAATGCATTCAACATTTCTTTACTCATTGTTTTCTGACTCCTTCGTGATTAAAATTGAATAGCTAAACGCGCTTTAGCAATGTTTTTCCGATCAAAAGTAATCTCTTTTTCCCGTGTTTTTATACGAATTTTCATCGTCATCTGTTCTTTATCAAAAGCTTGTAAAAATCCTTCGTACTGCTTTTCACCATCGACTGGCTGATAAAAGGATACATGGATGTATTCGCCAAGTGCTTTTTCATAGTCGCTTTCTTTTTTCAAAGGACGCTCAGCACCAGGAGAAGAAACTTCTAAAAAATATGCTTGGGGAATGGGATCTGGATCGCACGCATCCAGTTTTTCACTTAATTGCTCACTGACAAAGGCACACTCCTCGATATCGATTCCGCCTTCTTTATCAATGAATACGCGAAGAAACCAGCTTTTTCCTTCTTTTGCAAATTCCACTTCAACCAACTCAAAATTTTGTTCCTCTAAGATGGGAGTCACTAATTCCGTAACTGTTTCCACCACTGTACTCAAAATTCTTCGCCTCCTTCAAAATAAACGACTTTCATTCATGAAAAAGAGTGAGCGAAATTTCCGCTCACTCACTTCAAGTATCATTACCATAACGTACTATACCATATACTACGAGAAAACTCAAGGTCTAAAGACGGACCTGATAAGCATTCCACGCTTTCTTAAAAAATATTCAATAATTTTTTCTTAAAAAATTTGGCGAAGCAACCGTGGAAGCAACGCCTGTTGATCGAAATCCATTGGCGGATATTCGGGGAAAAGCAGGAACAAGCGTATACCGTATACGACTAAAACAACGCCTAACAATGACAGCCAGAGTTTCTCCTTACGCAAAATTACCGCCAGACGGGGAAAATATTTCTTACCAAGCAGCGCTCCGAAAATCAAAGCTACCAACCAAAATAGTGGATGATAATAAAATGCCCCAGTAAAATCGCCACTAAAAAAATGAAGAAATGCGCGGGTCATGCCACAACCTGGGCAAGGCAGACCGGTAATTGCTTTGAAAAAACACATTAATAATCTGTCCAGTCGTCATCTTTTGTTTCTGGCTCCGTAGTATCTGTTCGCCATAAAAGATTCAAATCAGATTGCAAAATCGCCATATTGACAATATTCAGCCCAAATAAAGATAGGACGATAAAAAGAACTTTATTGTCATTATAAACCTTGTAGCCAACTTTTTGCTGCGCTTTTATGAATAGGTCATTGATCCGATACCACCAATAAATACCGTAAATACCACAGGTAATAATCGTTAATAAAATAACCGTTCCTGGACTTAATCGATAATCATTGGTGTACTCATTCAGATTTCTTGTGGTTTGATACATCCAGACAAAAAAATAAATGCCACAGGTAATAATCGACAGGACAATCACTGATAGGATCGATCGTTGCTTGTTTTCCATTTTTTCATTCCTTTCTCCCTGTTTTTATCTCTTTTTGATAATAAATTTTCCCGCTTTTTGATGTTTAACCAAAAAGCGAGAAATTCGTTCAACTATTCAGTAGTTACCTATGCTTCACGACTGTAATTGTTTACTTCTGCAACGATTGCATCGATAAACATACTCAAATCTTCCACAGCAGTTTCTTTACTTCCGTAACGACGAACATTTACCGTAGCATCCTTCACTTCATTGTCTCCAACAACTAATTGATAAGGAATTTTTTGCGTTTGGGAGCCCCGAATTTTATAGCCCATTTTTTCATTTCGGTCATCCACTTCAACCCGCAAACCTTGGCTTTGCAGACGTTCTTTGATTTCATAAGCGTAATCACTATGTGCATCAACGGAAACCGGGATGATTGTTGCTTGAACAGGTGCCAACCAAGTTGGAAAAGCGCCTTTATAAACTTCAGTCAAATATGCAACAAAACGTTCCATGGTTGACACGATTCCTCGGTGAATGACAACAGGACGATGCGTATTTTCGCCATCTTCCCCAACATAAGTCAAGTCAAAACGTTCAGGCAATAAGAAATCCAATTGAATCGTTGACAATGTTTCTTCCATTCCCAATGCTGTTTTTACTTGTACGTCCATTTTTGGACCATAAAAGGCAGCTTCACCTTCTGCTTCAAAATAGTCTAAACCAAGCTCATCCATTGCTTCTTTCAACATTGTTTGAGCATTTTCCCACATTGCATCATCATCAAAATATTTGTCTGTATTGTTTGGATCCCGGTAGCTTAAGCGGAAACGATAATCGGTGATGTTGAAATCTTTGTAAACAGCAATCATCAAGTCCAGTGTCCGTTTAAATTCTTCCTTGATTTGATCTGGGCGAACAAAAGTATGTCCGTCGTTCAAGGTCATTTCCCGCACCCGTTGCAACCCGGACAATGCGCCAGATTTTTCATAACGGTGCATCATGCCAAGTTCAGCAATTCGAATTGGCAACTCGCGATAAGAATGGATATGATTTTTATAAACCATCATATGATGAGGACAATTCATTGGGCGCAGAACCAGCATTTCGCCATCTCCCATATCCATTGGCGGAAACATATCTTCATGGTAGTGATCCCAGTGCCCAGAAGTTTTGTATAAGTTTACATCTGCCATAATCGGTGTATACACGTGTTGATAACCCAAACCGATTTCCTTATCTACAATGTAGCGTTCGATGGTCCGGCGAATGGTTGCTCCTTTTGGCAACCAGAATGGTAAACCAGAACCAACTTCTTGAGAAACCATGAATAAATCTAATTCTTTCCCAAGTTTACGGTGATCCCGTTCCTTGGCTTCTTCTCTTTGTTTGATAAATTCCTTTAATTCTTTTTTATCAAAGAAAGCTGTACCATAAACCCGTTGCATCATGTGATTGTCAGAATTTCCGCGCCAGTAAGCACCTGCCACAGACAGCAATTTGAATACTTGGATTCGCCCCGTTGACGGCACGTGAGGTCCACGGCATAGATCAACGAATTCTCCTTGACTATAGGCAGTAATTACTTCGTCTTCTGGCAATTCACTAATCAGTTCCACTTTATAAGGATCAGCCGCAAAAAGTTCTAGTGCTTCTGCTTTTGTTAAAACATGGCGTTCGATTGGCAGGTTTTCTTTTACAATTTTCATCATTTCTGTTTCGATTGCTGGTAAATCTTCGGCAGCAATTGGGTGTTCGCCATTGTCTGTATCGTAATAAAAACCAGTATCAATCGCTGGACCCACTCCAAAATGGATTTTAGGGAACAAGCGACGCATAGCTTGCGCCATTAAATGAGCAGAAGAATGTCGAACCAAAGCAAGAGCATCTTCATGATCTGGGGTTACGATTTCAATAGAAGCATCTTCTTCAATTGGGCGATCCAAGTCGATTAATTGTCCGTTTATTTTTCCTGCTAATGCTTTTTTTCCAAGACTTTTAGAAATTTGATCTGCGATTTCTTTTGTAGTGATTCCAGCAGCAAACTCTTTTACTGCACCATCTGGAAATGTAATTTTTATTGACATAAAAAATCCTCCTTCAAAATTATGATTGATAAAAAGATAGGTCGAAGAGCTTTTGATTGCCGAAAAATAAAAAAATCCTAGCATCGCACTGCGATACTAGGACGAAATTTCGTGGTTCCACCTAATTTTCAAACACAATCTGTGTTCCTCAAACGTGGTAACGGTGCGACCGCCTTCGCTTCAACAAAGGTTTCAAAAGTGGTCCGCCTCTGGTTTTCTTCCGGAAAATTCTCAGCCGTGATTTTCCTCTCTTTTCGAAGACTCTCAAATTTGGTTGTCTTTTTCATCAATCAATTATAGAACTATTTAAGCACTAAACCGTGTAAATTGCAAGAAAGAAATGCCTATTCTTTCCAAGCTCCGTTAACTCCGTAATTTCCTTTTTTCATTTCATTGATGATGACGTGGATATGTTCTTTTGGCGCACCCGTATTTTTATGAACAGCCTCAGTAATATCTTTCATCATTCCTTCAAGCTGTTCCCTGCTTCTTCCTTCAACCAATTCTACATGGACAAATGGCATAGTTCTTTCCTCTTTTCATAAATATAGACAAATGATTTTTGACTTTGCGGCTCCTATTATACCTCCCGCCTTTCTTAAATAGCAAATCGGTCTTAAAAAAAATTTGGGGGTCCTACTTTCCTCACCGATGGATACAAAAAAATCAGCCCCAAACCGACTGATTTTTTTCCTATTAAAGATACCTCACGATGATATCTGAAAGCAAATCATAGCCTTCTTTACCAAAGTGCAGACCATCCTTTACGGTTCCATTGATGATTTTTTTAAAATCCGGCTGGTTGATGATCTCTGTATAAAAATCAAGAACAACACAGTTTTCCCGATTTGCTACCTCCATCAAACAATTGATGTAGGACTTGATTAGCTCATTGTTACGAAATTTCTGTTTCTTTTCATCCACTGCGGGAGGAGTGATAAAGAAAATTTGGCTGGCAGTATATTTCTTTTTCAGCTGAGTAATCATCCATTGCAGATTTTCCTGATAAACCATTTTGGAAACCTGCTTATTTTCAGCTAAATCATTTGTTCCAATTAGAAGAAACAGCTTGTCAATTCCTCTAAAATGCATCACATCTTTGGCAAAACGATTTCGTAAGTCATTGCTGTTGTTGCCACTGATTGCGGTGTTTACGATTTTTATTTTAGGAACCTTCTTCTTCAAATATGCGTTCAACATTGGTTCTTTTAGGGATTCCTTACGAGCGATCAAACTATCTCCAGTCAATAAAATCTTCATGCTATCCCTCCAATTTTCTAATCATTTTTGGCACGCAACGCACTCAAAATTGAAACAGTATCTACAACTTCTTGCAAAATTGCTCCGAACAAAGCGGGGATGACACCTGTGCTGGCAATCAACATCAAAAATATACAAATAAAGATTCCAATCAAAACCGATTGCTTGGCGATTCGCATTGTATCTTTTGCGACCTCTACGGCTCTGAGCACCCGCGACAAGTCATCCTTCAAAACAACCGCATCGGCACTCTCACTGGCAGCAGTTGACCCATGCGCTCCCATGGCAATTCCGATATCCGCGATTGCAAGCGCCGGTGCATCATTGACCCCGTCACCCACCATTACCAGTGGTCGATCAGATGCCGAAATTCCCTTAATCACATTGATTTTATCCTGTGGCAAACATTCAGCATAGACCTCGTCAATACCCGCTTGTTGAGCAATATCATCGGCAATCGCTTGATGGTCTCCCGTCAACATTAAAATTCGTTTGATACCAAGGTTTCTCAAGGAAGCAACGGTTTGCTTTGCTTCTGGCCGTAAGATGTCTTGAAAAGTAATCGTCCCGGCGAATGATTCATCGCAGGAAATATAAATAATCGTTTCATCAGTGGGAATTTCTTGCGCGTTAGCAAATGCTGCCCGCCCGATTTTTAAAAGATGACCATCAATTTCCGCCTTGATTCCTGAACCAGTTACTTCTTCCAATGAATCTGCCGTTGTCAGGGTAACTTTGTTTTTGGCATACGCAACGATGGAACGAGCTAAGATGTGAGAAGAATCCTGTTCCGCGCTGGCAACATAGTAAAGCAGGCGCTGTTCATTGAATCCTTCGGTCGGATGAATTGCGGAAACTGCCAGTTGTCCCGCTGTTATGGTTCCTGTTTTATCAAAAGTTATTGTTTTTGCCTCTGCCAATTTTTCAATCGTTGTTCCGGTTTTTACAATGATACCGTTTCGACTAGAGCGGCTCATTCCTGC
This sequence comes from Enterococcus sp. JM9B, assembly GCF_009933265.1. Taxonomy (NCBI): domain Bacteria; kingdom Bacillati; phylum Bacillota; class Bacilli; order Lactobacillales; family Enterococcaceae; genus Enterococcus; species Enterococcus sp. JM9B. The sequence goes on from NZ_MAEK01000041.1 coordinate 106,326, forward strand.
AACCAAAGCGATTGGCGCTGCCAAAATCAACGGACAAGGAGAAGCAACCACCAAAACTTCAGCAAAACGAACTGGATCTTTTGTCACCAACCATGCAATCCCCCCGATTAGGTAAGCAATTGCAGTAAAAGGAATCGCGTAACGATCTGCCATTCGAACAAAGTGAGCTGGTTTTTCTTTTGATTCTTTTACCAATTTGATAATTGTTTGGTATTGAGAATCTTCCGCGGACTTTGTAACTTCGACTCGCAACGATTCTTCACCATTGATTGATCCAGACATGACCTCTTCACCGATTTTTTTCGTCACCGGACGAGACTCACCTGTCAAGGAAGACTCATCCAACGTAGCTCTCTCAGATAAAATTTTCCCATCTACTGGAACGATCTCACCGGGCTTCACCACTAGCTGATCGTTGATTTGAGCCGCTTCGACCGCAATATCCTCCAATTGTCCATTCACAAGCCGATGGGCAATTTGTGGTGAATGATCCAGTAAAGACTGCAATTCTTTATTGGCTTGTCTGCCGGCGTAATCTTCTAAACTATCTCCACCTGTCAGCATGACCAAAATCATCAAACTCGCCCAATATTCGCCTACTGCTAATGTGGCAACAATGGCGGTAATTGCTAAAATATCCACACCATATCGCCCAGAACGAAGTGTTCGAATCATTTCAATCAACATAGTAAAAGCAACGATACTGCCAATGATAGCAACCAATAAAAATGCCCATCTCGGTTGCTTCAATAAGAATTCGCTTGCGAGAGCCGCTACTCCTACAAGAATTGTAATAATGAATTTTTTAAAGTGGTTCATCAACGATCATCCTTCTTTCTTTTCTAGCATACCGATAATTCGCTGAAAAGAAAAAGAAAGCAGCTTAAATGAAAATATTTTTCATTTACAATTAAACAGTTTCCTTTTTGTCTGTTTCCTGGTACCACGTACGGCTATAAGCCATTACTTTTTCGGCTGTTTCCGCATCGTAAAAGAATCCTTGATGTGCTGCAAATTTTAAAGCTTCGCCATGAAAGAAGGCTTGTGTTTTAAACAATGCCTGCCAGATTTTTTCTTTAGAAGAAAAATCCCGAACGATTAAAAGTTGCTCTTGTTGATCCATCGTTAAATATTTAGGCAAATATTTAAAATTTTTGCCGACACTAAACGTGTAATTTTTTTCTGCAGCAACCTGCCAGCTTAACAAGCGCAATAATTCTTTTTGACAAACTTCATACAAATGATCTGAAGCATAGAGCAGTTCCTTACGCCACAAGCCTTTAACAACATAGGTGGATACCCACCAAAATTCATTGCAGCAGTCAAAAAACTCTTCCTTTGTTGGCTCCTTGACCCAAAAAGCAGTATCTGTTGGAGAAGTTAATTGCGGAAAAATGCCACAAGGATCATATAAAACTGATAATAATGGTTCTTCTGCAATCTCCCTTTCAATCTCAGAAAATGGACAGAGCATTAAATCAATCCGATTGCCATCTGCAAACAGCATCAAAAAAGTAAATCGCTCCCCTAATGTTGGTGGAAACAAGGTCATTTCCTCGGGGCATTGCATAATCAAGCGTTCCCCGAATTTTTCCAACCATTTCCGATTGGTGAGTAGACTTTTTTTCTCATTCACAATATACACAATATCAAAATCCTGAAAAGAATCCTTTGGTACGTTGGAATTCATACGAGAACCTGAGATTGCTGCAGCAACGACTTGAGGTAATTCCTTGGCTGTTTGCAGAATCAACGTCAGCATTTCTTGTTCTGTTCTCATTTCCATTTCTCTCACATCTCTTTCTTTTTCTTTATTTTATCATAAGTCTTTTTTTATCTCGGCAAGTTACTGTTTTTTATGCTATAATTTTATGTTGTATTTTTTTAAGGAGGCCTATTTAATGGAGGAAAGAATCAAAGAACAAATGCATGCAGATGAGACCATCGGCTTGATCGGTGCTGAGCAGCAATTATTGGAAAAACAGCAGCAAGCATTGACTGGAACGATGCAAGAAGAACTGAAAGAAATCGCAAAGAAAACGATCCGCAGCGGTTCTGACGAAGCTTTTTATGAATCTGCCGTTGAATATCGCCAACATGAACAAGAATTATTACTAAAATATCAGACTGCAGAGTCCCAGCAAAAGCGGATCAAAACTTTGCAGACAATGAGTGGAAATCCGTATTTTGCCCGAATCGATTTCAAGGAAGAAACGGAAAAAGAAACACTTTATTTAGGAATTGCCTCCTTGCGAGACAAATCGGAAGAAACGATCGTGATCGACTGGCGGGCACCGATTGCTAATCTTTATTACGAAGGCGAGCTGGGTCCTACTTTTTATGAAACGGATCAAGAGCGTTTTGATGTAGAATTATTGTTAAAAAGACAATTTAAAATCCAAGAAGGAAAAATTCTTTCGATGGTGGATACTTCCGAAGTGATCAACGATGAATTCCTTCTGGAAATCTTGGATGAAGCCTCTTCTTCCCAAATGAAAAATATCGTCTCCACGATTCAAAAAGCGCAAAACCAAATTATCCGTGATACTCATAGCAAAATCATGCTGATTGAAGGAATCGCCGGTAGTGGAAAAACCTCGGCTTTATTACAACGGGTTGCCTTTCTTTTGTATCGTCACCGCAAATGGCTAGACGACAAACAAGTTTTACTGTTTTCACCCAATCATCTATTTTCTGATTACATTGCAATGGTTTTACCTTCTTTAGGGGAAAGTGAAGTTCCTACACGTACCTTCCGAACCTTTATTTCCCAATTGGTACCAGGATTTGAAATTGAAAAAGAAGCTCAGCAGGAAGAAATTTTTCTATCCGGAAAAGAACAGAAAACCGAACGACTCAAAAGTGGAATGAGTCTCGTTAGTGAAATCCAGCGGTACAGTCGGGGAATTACTTCCTATGGTCCTTTGTTCCGTTCGCTGAAAGTCAAGGGTGAAGTAAAATTATCGGCGGCACAAATCAGACAATGGTACCAAGAGACCAATCCGGTACTACCGCTTTATCAACGAACACAACTTTTGCAAACGAAGCTCTTGAAAAAAATCGGCGGATTGCAAAAAGACGAAGCGAAGAAAAACTGGGTCAAGGAGTTGGCAGAAGAAAAGCTGCAGGAATTTTTTGCCGACAATCCCAATCAAGATGACTCAGAAGAAAATGAACGTCGGATACGGGGGCAAATTCGCAAACAAATAGCCCGGCGTTATTTCCGAGGAATGACACGAGCTATCCAACAATTTCAATTTATCAATTATTCCAAACAATACCTGCATTTTCTGCAATCCATTCCAGAAACAAAATTGGAAAAAGCGGGAATTTCAAAAGCAGAATGGGCAGAATCTCAACTTGTCACCCGTGAAAAATTGAAAAATAAAGTCTTGACTCAAGAAGATGCAGTGTTGTTTTTCCTATTGTCAAAGGAACTTTATCCTGCTGAAGTACCGCAAAAAGCCCGCTTCATCTTTATTGATGAAATGCAGGATTTCCCCCCTGCACAGGTTGCTTTGTTGCGCCGACTCTATCCGAAAGCCACACTAACTTTGTGCGGCGATCTGAATCAAAAAGTTTTTGGAAATGAAACGATTGTGGGCTCTCTGCCTGAGTTATTCCCTAATGAAGAGGTGACTCGTTATCAATTGACGACCAGCTATCGTTCCACCAAAGAAATCACCGATTTTGCCAATCAGTTTCTGACCCAAGACAACCGAGTAGAATTGACTGCCCGCAAAGGCGAGCTTCCTTTGATTCTAACCAGTCCTTCTGAAAAGCAACGCTTGCATGTCCTCGAACAGTTGTTGCAGGATGAAGAAAAAGCCCATTTTTGGCGTAGTGCAGTCATTTGTAAAACAGCTGAAGAATGTGAAGCCTTGTACCAACAGCTTTCACCAGAATTACAGAAAAAAGTCCAGTTGATTGTTTCAGAAGACACCTTCATGAAGCGTTCTATTATGATTATTCCGGCATTTCTGGCGAAAGGTTTGGAATTTGATCAGGTATTTGCGTGGAATATAGGAGAAAATTTCCGGACAGCTCAAGATCAACTGATTTTATATACGATTGCTACCCGTGCCATGCACGAGCTGACTATTTTTACACCAACACCAACCAGTCCACTACTGGCTGCGGTAAAAAATAGTTTTCAAGAAAAAATGATTTAAAAAAACGCCCTTTCCACTATTTTGTGAAAAGGGTGTTTTTCATTTATTATTCCTTGAGAAATGGTGTCGTATGAGGATATTTTAAGGATACGACATTTAAAATCATTGCCAATTCTGAACGATTTTCTGCCAGTTCTGAATCAAAATTTTTGCTATGTCGACCAATCGCACCGTTATCAATCAAACGATAGATTCGGTTCCATTCAATAAACTGCTCCAATGTATTGAAATTACTGATAGGAAAACCCGCACCATCCAGAATCTCCGACAAACGGAAAACGAGATAGGCACTGTCAATGACTTGTTTATCATCAGAAATAGCTTCATAGGAGGTACGCTTTTTTGTTTTGTTGTAATCCATAATCACTTTTTCCGGTTGATGCTTCAGACTCCATTCCAAAAGCAGGAAAAAACCTTCCATTCGGTATTCTTCTCGAAACAGACGATCGGTTTCTGCTGATTGTCGAAAAACTAAAGGAATCAAATATCTCTTTTTATAAATCAAAAGAGGTGCACAATCGACACTGAAATTTACATAACGATTTAAATAACCTGAACCGCGAAAATTTCCTAGCCGATAGCCAGATACGCCAAACTTTTGATATTTTTCACATAACTTTGAACAATCTGCGATTGAGACAGCTGTTTCTGCTAATTTATCATACCCGCTCAAAATACGATCAAAAGGTTCGAGGACGATTTTTTCCGACATATGCTCACCTGCTCTCTAAAAATAAATAACTTTCTCCTTTGATTTTAGCACAGAATTTTCTGATTAGCCAAATTGAAACAGGAGCAAGTGGAAAATTTTTTTAATGGCACATTTTTAAGATGAGGCGACCTAAAACAGCTTTCTAATAGTCTTTTTTTCTAGTCTACGTTATACTTTTTTTAGGAGATGCTGGGTCTTTCTAGATTTCTATTAAAGGACTCCCTTATAAAAAATTCAGCCAATTATTTACAGAAAATGAGGTGTTAAACATGTTTGTACTTGCTATTATAACGGGAATCGCCACTATTTTTCTTTATTACTTGATTATGAACGCAACGATTTCCCTAACGATTGCTACCATTCTTCAACTTGGACTATTGGTACTAACGATTCTTGCCAAAATACTCTATCGCGGACCTAAAAAACGCGGCTCTTATGACGGAGGCTGGTATAAAATCTGGACGATTCGTTATGGATTGATCATGCTGTCCCTTTTAGGAAATATGGCGGTCTTCATTGTTTTTGTTTTGAATCTTTTTGGGTTTATGGAAGTCTTCTAAAAAACGCTGACCTCGTTTCTGTCATCCAGAACGAGGTCAGCGTTTTTTTAGTCATCTAACTCGACATTGTGATAGATGTTTTGAACATCTTCTAAATCTTCCAAAACATCTATCATTTTTTCAAATTTTTCTAAATCGTCACCGGATAGTTGTACTTCATTTTGCGGAATCATTTGGATTTCAGCAATTGAAAATTCGGTGATACCTTTTTCTTTTAAGGCTTCTTGAATGCTGTTAAAATCTGTTGGTTCACCGTATACGATGATTTGTCCTTCTTCATCGATCACATCTCGAACATCGATTTCTTTTTCCATTAAATATTCTAAAATCTCATCGGCATCATTCCCGGCAAAGCCAAAAATCGCTGTGTTATCAAACATATAGGAAACGGCGCCAGAAACACCCATATTTCCGCCATTTTTACCAAATGCTGCTCGAACATCTGCCGCTGTACGATTGACATTGTTTGTCAATGTATCCACAATAACCATCGAGCCATTTGGTCCAAAACCTTCATAGCGCAATTCTGAATATTGCTCATCGCCAGAACCCTTCGCTTTTTCAATTGCACGATCAATGATATGTCTTGGTACATTATAGGTTTTCGCACGTTCGATAACGAACCGTAATTTTTGGTTCGCGTGTGGGTCAGGATCACCTGATTTCGCTGCCGCATAAATTTCGATTCCAAATTTTGCATAAATTCGGCTGTTGTTTGCATCTTTAGCAGTCTTTTTTGCTACGATATTTGCCCATTTACGACCCATAGTCTCACTTCGCTTTCTAATTTTTGTGCCTCTGACGAAAAAACGTCCTCGTCCATTATACTTGTCAATCCCGCTCCTGTGAAGTAGTTTTCCAAAACTATTTTAAAAGCCTCCAAGGATGCCGACCAAAATTTTGTTCTTTGATTCCAGTCGCTCCCAATTGATAGATTTGATCACTTCGAATCATCAGTGAAGCAACTGCTTCCTCTTTTTTACCGATTTTAGAAAAGTACGGCAAGCTGCTTTTCTTTTTTCTTTCAGTCAAAAAAGCCTGACCATTTTTCGTAAAACCTAATATATGAAGGTATTGCTTTTGCCACTGTTCCTCTAAATCTGTCTGCTTTAAATTTAACAATAAGGAACAAAGCAGCCGTTGGATTCGGGCCTGGGTATACCGCTTGGTTTTTAGTTTGGTAACTAATTCTTCAAAATTATCTGCTTCTTGAATCACTTTTTTTAGTCGGAATTCTAACCCATCCACCATTTGATAAATTTCCCGTAACTCCGTCAGAGAGCTGGAAAGAATACGATACTGCAACAGGGGCCAGTAATTTTCCCAAGTCACCGTGTGCGATTTCAATCCCGCTGCCGTTTGCTCTGGAACATAGGCAGTCACCGAATGATGATTTCCAACTGCTTGGCGAATAGCAGTAGCACTGGCAATGGTTTGGGTCAATTCCGTTGAATGATAACCGGCACCTTTGCGTTTGACAGAAAAAAGCTGCATCGGATTAGGATACTTCGCATTTTCCTGTGCATAGCTTAATCCTAGGATATGATTTGGCTGGTTGATGCCCACCTGCAATGGAGAATAAATTTCTTGCAAAACAGTCATCATTTTCTGAGGATAGGTTAGGCTGGGATCTGTGATTTTTTGAAAAGCCAGATCAATTTTCTCTTGATTTTCTAAAACAAACCTGCCAAAAGCTTGATAATCAAAAAAAGTCTCTTGATCTGTGCCAAAACATAAAAATTCACAGCCCAGCGCCTGCAACAATCCAATGGCTCCTCTTGCAAAAAGATCTGCCGGCTGCATGGACCATTCGACAGGTAATTCGACCACCAGATCCACACCATTTTGCAACGCCGCATTTGCCCGCTGCCATTTATCTATAATTGCCGGCTCTCCCCGTTGCAAAAAATTCCCACTCATCACTGCGACAACAACATCTGCGCCGGTCAGCTCCCGTGCTTTTTTTGCGTGATAGGAATGACCATTATGAAAAGGATTATATTCGACGATGATCCCGCATGCTTTCACATTTTTGCCTCCCTTTTTTTCTTTATTTTAACAGATTTATTCCATAAAAAAAGAGAGCCATGAATAGACTCTCCAAAAAAATTAATCTAAGTTTTCTCCATTTGATGCAATGACACGTTGATACCAATAGTAACTATCTTTCTTGTAACGATTCAAGCTGCCTTCTTGTGTTTCATCTTGATCCACATAAACAAAACCATACCGTTTTTGGTATCCATTCAACCAACTTAATAAATCTGTATAAGACCATGTGCAATAGCCCAAAACTTGGCAACCGTCAGCAATCGCATCAGAAATAGCTGCCACATGATTCCGTAAATACTTGATTCGGTAGTCATCATGAACTTGGTGGTCCTCAGTAATTTTATCAAATTCTCCCAACCCGTTTTCCGTAATTAAAACAGGTAGACGGTACCGACTGGTGATTCGACGCAATGCAATACGAATTCCCATTGGATCAATTTCCCAATCCCAGTTTGTACGATCAACAAATGGATTTTGAACCTTTTTGTATAAACCAGGAACGCCAGATTCTTTTGAAGAACCTTTTTTACCAGAGGTGTTCATTTCCCCTTGACCGACACCATCTAAAGGATTGAATTGATTTGTGGCACTTTGATAATAGTTCATTCCCATAAAGTCAGGTTTGCCTGCTTTCAACAATGCCGCATCTTCCGGTAAAACCTCCGGAGCGATTCCATGTTTTTCCAAATAGTCCATCACAACGATGGGATATTCTCCTCTTGCATAAACATCCATCCAGAAATTTGCCATGAATTCTTCTGCATTTTCTGCGGCTAATACATTTTTAGGATCACTATCAAAAGAATAATTAGGTGTATAGGCAAAACTTGGACCAATTTGTCCTGGCATTTTCATTTCATGAAATTTTTTGATAACCGCTGCATTCGCCAAATTTGCATGATGATTTGCTTGATACATGCGTTTTTGATCACTGACACCTGGGGGATGAACCGCCAGCATATAGCCTAATTGAATGAATACGTTTTGTTCATTCAAGCTCACCCAATAATGAACTTTTCCTTTAAAGGTCTCAAATAAAACGGTTGCATAGTTCACAAAGTCCTCAACAATTTCGCGAGATTCCCAACCTCCATAGGCTTCTTGTAACGCAAGTGGAAGATCCCAATGATAAATCGTTAATAACGGTTCGATTCCGTTTGCAATCAATTCATCTACTAAGCGAACATAAAAATCAAGTCCAGCCTGATTGATTTCTCCACGTCCTTCTGGAAAAATTCGTGTCCAAGCAACGGAAAAACGATAGGATTTCAATCCTTGTTCCTTCATCAAGCGAATGTCTTCTTCAAAACGATGGTAATGATCTACTGCTAAATCACCGTTCGTTCCTTTAAACGTTTTACCGGGAATTCGTACAAATTCATCCCAAACGGATTTTCCTTTGCCGTCTTCGTCCCAAGCACCTTCAACTTGATACGCGGCGGAAGCTGATCCCCACAGAAAATCAGCAGGAAAGTTTGTTTTATGTGTGTTTTCCAAAAAATTCTCCTCCTTTTTGGTGAAAAGAAATTCACAGTCTTTTCTTTCCATACATCTATATTTTATCACTTTTTCTGACAAATGTGAAAACGCTTTGTCCTTTTTCTAATTTTTTTTCTGTTATCACCGCTGTAACCTACTTATCAAAATCCAAGTATATAAAAAAAAGACACAAATCAAAAAGATTCATGTCTATTTTTGACAAACAAAAAACCAACGCCGACTCACTTCATTCGGCGGCGAATCAGTAAAATCTGCAAAAGTTTGAACCTGCTGAAAGCCAGCATTTTCCAACATTCGTAAATAAACCTCCAGTGGATAGGTCCGTTCCTTATGCAATTCATCTTGTCGCGAAAAATGATTACTTCCTTCTTCGTCTGCAACAAAAAAAGTCAAGAAATGCTCAATGCTGTTTTCATGTTCGCCAGCATAGCTGTCCCACAAAAACGCAAACTCATCTGTTTGATAGTGGTAGCTGTATTCCGGAAAAACATCATTAATTTGATAAAGGGAATGGACGTCGAAAAGAAAGATTCCGCCATCTTCTAAAACCTGGTACACTTCATCAAAAACTTGCTGAACATCTTGTTCATCTGCCATATAGCACAGAGAATCAGAAAAACAGGTCACTGCCTCATACTGACCAATCTCAGATAAATCAAGCATATCTCCCTCAACAAATTGAATCGAAACATCTGCATCGATTGCCCGATTGCTGGCGATCATCAGCATTTCCTCAGACAAATCAAGCGCGGTTACTTGATACGCTTCTTTTGCAAAAGCCACTGCCAATGCACCTGTTCCGCAAGCCAATTCAAGTATTTCTTTTTTTCCTTGCAAATGACGTTTAGAAAATGCCAGCCATTTTTCATACAAGCTGGCATCCATCACTTCGCCATACACGAAGGCAAATGTTTCGTAAGCCATTTTATTCCACGATCCAATCGTTGACGCTCACTAATGGCGCATCTGCCCAAAGTTTTTCAAGATTATAAAAGGCACGTTCTGAATTACTGAAAACATGGACGATAACATCTCCCAAGTCGATTAAGACCCACTTGGCACCATCTTTTCCTTCGATACGTTTTACTTCAACCTGTTGCTCTTCTTCCTTATCAACTACCTCGTCAACAATCGCATTGATTTGACGTTCGCTGTTTGCTGAACAGATGACGAAATAATCGGCTAATAACGAAATTCCTCTGACATCTAAAGCAAGAATATCCTCAGCACGTTTGGAATCTGCCGCCCGAACAGCGACTTCTAAAATTTTCTGACTATCTATGATAATTCCCTCCTTGTTCGTTTTAATGTATTAAATTTTCTTTTAGAAAATTTAGTCTTATTCTCACGCCGCATACCATTCCACTAAGCCTCTCGTTACAAGTGGAACTGGCATCCTTGGTTCTTTTAATGTATTAAATTTTCCTTTAGAAAATTTAGTTTTATTCTCTCGCCCTATCCCCATTCCACTAAGCATCTCGTTACAAGTGGAACTGGCATCCTTGGTCGTTTTAATATATTAAATTTTCTTTGCTACCCAGCGGTTATAGGTTTCGATAGTTTTGGGGTAAATGGGTTTTTCTTGTTCAATTAGATGACTCAATGTGTGTTTCGTTTCAAAAGCAACTGCACTATCCAATTCTACTAATGCCAATTCTCGTGCTGCTTCAACACCAGGAAAATCTCGACCTGGTTCAATGTAATCTGCCACATAAAGAATTTTGTCAAGCAGACTCATTTCCGCTGCACCCGTTGTGTGAACCCGAATGGCCTGTAAAATTTCAGGATCATCAATAGCCAACTCTCGTTGAACAAAATCTGCACCCACGACACCATGCCAAATTGCATTTCCCCAATGAAGCAGATCAAGGTCGAATCCGTCACGACGAATCACTAATTGAAATTCTTCGTCAGGGCGTTCCTTTGCATAATCGTGAACCAATCCGGCAATGCTTGCCTGCTCTGGTGAACAACCATATTTTTCAGCTAAGGCAATCGCCGTTTCTTCGACGCCCAAAACATGTTTAAATCGCCGTTCACTCATCCGCATTTGAACTTTTTGCATCAAGAGTTCCCGATCAAGCGATGTATATTTTCCGCTATAATTCATCCAGATACAACCTCTTTTCTTGAATATAGTGTAGCACATTCTCTGGTAGGAAGTATCGAACCGAGCATCCTTGAGCGATTCTTTTTCGTATCATGGAAGAGCTAATATCCATCAACGGAGCATCTACCCAAATGACGGGGTATTCACTTTCAGCCGGAAAATCAGGACGTTTGACCCCAACAAAACGAACCAATTGAACTAATTCATCAATCCGGTACCATTCTGGAAGATAAGCAACCATATCCCCGCCGATAATAAAATAATAATCAGTATCGGGATTTTTTTCCGTCAGCTCTTTCATTGTATCGTAAGTGTAGCTGATTCCTTTTCGTTCTAGTTCAATCGTTTCCACTGCCAACAAAGGATTATCTGCAACAGCCAGCTCCAGCATGTTTAACCGATGCGTTGCTGAAATCGTCGTTTTTCCATCCTTATGCGGCGGTAAATATTCCGGCATAAGATAAACTTTTTCCAAACCTAGGGACTGGCCGACCTGATCGGCTAAAATCAAGTGAGTGGTGTGAACTGGGTTGAAATTTCCACCAAGAATCCCCACTTGCTTGCGTTTTTGGATTGTTTCCAATTCCGATTGAACCAAGGTTGCAGTTCCCACAAGTGATTTTGCCTGCATGTTCTTTCCCTCCGTTTTTAAATCGAACGAACTTCTCTTGACAACTTTTGGTACTTTTCTTTCGTAGAGGGTTTAAATAAAACCAGCACACGACCAATAATTTGTACCACGTCGCAACGAATTTCATTTTGTAACGTTTCTGCAACCTCATCTGCGACTTCTTCTGTATTTTGCAACAAAGATATTTTGATTAATTCTCTTTTTTCAAGTGCTTCTTCAATTTGTTTAATCATCGCCTCATTGACTCCACCTTTACCAACTTGGAAAATTGGTTGCAGATGATGCGCTTGACTACGCAAAAAGCGTTTTTGTTTTCCTCTAAGTTCCATAACGTTCCTTCTTTCTAAATTAAAGCTTTTCTACGCAAGACATCGACACCTTTTGGCGCCCAACCAGCAACCACACAGGGTGTCGTAACGGTGACCCAGCCAAGACCGGCAAAAACGATGTCGGTTTTTTCTTTCACTGCAAATTCAAAACGAACCAGTTCAGGAAAATCAGCCACTTCATCGGGGCGTGGCGGCTGCAATAAGCCTCCCACGTGCTTGTCATAAAATTCGTCTGCCTTCGCTAATTTTGTGCGATGAATCTCCACATCGTTGGCGACATATGCGATAAAGGAACTTTTTTCCCCCTGAATGAAATCAAATCGAGCTAATCCACCTAAAAAGAGTGTTTGCTCTGCCTGAAGTTGATAAACTTTTGGTTTGATTTCTTTGTGGGGCGCGATAATTTTGAGATCCTTCTTGCCAAGATAATGTGCCATTTGATGCCGGTGAATAATTCCCGGTGTATCAATTAAAAAGTGGCCGTCATCCAACGGAATCTCAATTTTATCCAACGTCGTGCCGGGAAATCTTGAAGTGGTGATCAATTCTTTGATCCCAGCCGTATGTTGAATGATTTGATTGATCAAGGTTGATTTTCCAACGTTTGTCACACCCACGACATAGACGTCTCGATTTTCCCGATATTTTTCAATCATATCCAATAGTTTTTGCATGTATTTTGCATTTTTTCCACTAGTCAGCATGACATCTACTGGACGCAAGCCTGATGCATGCGCTTGTTCCCGCATCCATTGGGTCAATTTCCCCGGTTTTAAAGATTTTGGCAAAATATCGACTTTATTGCCGACAAGTAACACGGGGTTGTTCCCAACAAACCGATGAAGTCCTGGAATCAATGATCCGTTAAAATCAAAAATATCCACGACATTCACGATCAACGCATCCTTTTGCCCTAATTCATTCAATAATCGCAAAAAATCATCATCTGTCAAAGAAACATCTTGGATTTCATTGTAGTGCCGCAGACGAAAACATCTTTGACAATACACTTCTCCAGTCGCTAATCCCTTTTCAAGTGCCAATTGTGGTGTGAAGCCGGGTTTTTCCGGATCTTCTGTTTGAATCACCGCACCACAGCCTACACAATGGATCGCTTCACTCACCTAAATCACCTCGCCATTTCATATCTGAATGTTCTTTCAATAACTGTTTCATTACTCTTCGCTCCATAAAGCGATTGATTCGTGTGTTCCATGCATCTGTTTCAATCAGCGGTTTTACCAAAATACTGCGTACACCTGCGCGATTGGCTCCGCGAATATCCGTCATTAATTGATCTCCCACCATCACAACCTCATCTTTTGACATTTGCAGCCGCTCATGTCCGATACGAATGCCTCGGGAAAAAGGTTTTAATGCGCGAGAAACATAGCCTAGATCCAATGCTTGGATGGCCCGCTCCACACGACTGGCTTTATTATTGGAAACCACGATTACAGGAATTTCCGCCTGCTTCATGGTTTGCAGCCATTGCCGCAATTCATCCGTACCATCAGGATTGTTCCATGCAATCAAGGTATTGTCCAAATCTGTCAGGACCGCTTTAATTCCATGTTTTCGTAATTGTTCGGGAGTCAAATCATAGATAGCATTGACCATCCATGTTGGTTTGTACTTTGCAAACATAGTGTCTCCTTTGTTCAAAAAATGAAGGAGTACAAAAACGTACTCCTCAAGCCGAAATTATACTATAAAATTGCGGAAAATACTAGGTTTATACAAAGGTCCGCTTTTTTACGAAAAAAGACTTAGATTGAGGGTCAACATTTTAAAATTCGGTTCCTCATGAGAAGTACGCCACTGTTGAATTTGATTTTGAAATTGCTTTAAGCGTTCTGTTTGTCTAAAAATTCGACAAACAGACAATGCTTGATCAAAATATTGATCTCCCACCATCACCTGTTGCTCCTTATAGCACAAAACACCTTTATTGTATAAATAATCGATTTGAGGAAACAATAAATCCACTTTTTTTCCTAAAGCCTCTCCTGTCAGTTGCAGAATTTCCCGCGCATAACTGATTTTGTTTCGATAAATAAAGACTTGAAACAAATTGTACAGGATATCAAAATACAAGCGCTGTGTCTGAGGCAATGCCAAATAAGAATTTGCTTTTTTGATGACTCCTTTTGAAAAACGATAGAGTTCTTCTGGTTCGAAAAGAAAACTAAAAATCGAAAACAAGCGTAATTCCATTTCACCCCAATCATCTACCTGATGGAGATAGCGAACAACTCGGGTATCCGATCCAATGAAATCATTGTCTTCATTCAACGCAAGAATATATTGAATAAAATCTCCAAGAAAAAGCGGCCAACTATAGGCAGAAGTGCTTCGTTGATGAAGCTCGTTCATTAGCAGAATACTCTTTTCCTTTTGATTTTGATTCAAAAACGTTTCCATTCGTTTTACGTCCAACTGATAATGATCTTTAATCGTTTCTTTTTGAACAAAGCGAAATTCCTCAATAGAGACATTGATATTTTCCAGACAATGAAAAAACTGATCCACCGTCAGCATCGTCTTATTGTTTTCAAATCGGGAAAGCTGTGCCGCGCTGATACTGGAAGCTGCTGCCTCCTTCAAAGTGATTCGCTTGTTTTTTCGCAATTGCTGAAACGTCTCTCCAAAGTTCATCTGCCATCCTCTTTTTTACATATATGTAATTTATTGTGTTTCCTTTATTTTAACCCGCTATGCTAGAAACATCAAGGAGGGACATTCAATGAAAAGAATTTTACGGTTATTTTGGAAGGAAAATTTCGTCGTTGGCTTATTTTTATTAGGAGAAGCCTCGGCACAAACCGCTGCTACTTTGAGCATTGCTAAAGTTTTCAATGCAATCATTGCCCTGGATCAACAACTTTTTTTCCGCACAATTTTTGAGGTGTTGGCAGCATTCACCCTATTTTTGATTCTGGTTTTTTTCCGTGTTCGCTGGAAAACAACAGTCATTCAAAAAATGATCAATTACCTGCGTTTGGAAATCACTGACCGCTTGACTGGAACCAGCTATGGAGATTTTCATAAAGAAAAAGTTGGGACTTACGCTTCATGGCTGACTAACGATATCAATACCATTGAAAAGAGTTTTGATAGCTTTTACCAAGTTACCAGCGGAATGATCGCAACCGTCGTTTCTTTTTTCGCTTTATTTTCTTTTCACTGGTCATTGGTTTTATTGACTTTTGTTGAAAGTGTCGCACTATTACTTCTGCCAAAAATTTTTGAAAAAGAAATGAAACACCGCTATCTTACTGTGGCAACTAAAAGTGAAGTTTTTTTAAGTCAAGTATCAGACTACCTCAGCGGCTTTGACACCCTCTATGTCTTTCATCGCCTCCCATTTATTCATAAAAAAGTTGCTGAAGCCATTGCCCCTTTGCAAGAAAGCAAAATCATGCAAGGAAACACCACCGCAAAAGTTGCGGTGACCGGCGGTATCGGCAATGTTATCGGTCAAGTTTCAATTCTTGCATTGACAGGTCTTTTAGTTATTCGAAAAGCTCTAACACCAGGTTCGGTCGCAGCTACCGGAAATTTTGCCTCCACGATTTTTAATACTTTAGGCAATTTGAATAACTACATTTCAG
Organism: Enterococcus sp. JM9B; assembly: GCF_009933265.1. Lineage (NCBI taxonomy): Bacteria > Bacillati > Bacillota > Bacilli > Lactobacillales > Enterococcaceae > Enterococcus > Enterococcus sp. JM9B. Next base: position 122,006 of record NZ_MAEK01000041.1, read on the forward strand.
AAATTCAGGGGACCGCCCCTTTGTTTGATAAATATTTGAACGTTGCGCCATTTGATGAAACTCCGGCAGCCGATTATCAACTGACACAAGGTATCCAACTAACCAATCTTTCTTACGGCTATCAAAAGGAACAACCCATTTTCACTAACCTTTCTTATACGTTTGAACAAAATAAAAAATACTCCGTCGTAGGTGCCAGCGGTTCGGGAAAAAGCACGCTATTAAATATTTTGAATGGTAAAATTCGTGGATACCAAGGCTCTGTCACCATTGGGAACTCAGAATTAGCAAAGCTTGCCACCAATCAAATCTATCAGGATATTTTGTACATTGATCAAGCGCCTTACATCTTTACTGGAACCATCCGAGAAAATCTGGTCTTGGATGAGCATTTCTCCGAGGAGGAGATTAAACACGCCTTAGAAGAAGCTGATTTATGGGAGTTGGTTCAGACCCAAGAAAAAGGACTGGATCAATTTATCGGTGAAAACGGTAGATTGTTTTCCGGTGGTCAAAAGCAGCGTCTCGCACTAGCTCGAGGATTTTTACGGCAGAAAAAAATTATTTTGGTCGATGAAGGAACCGCAAATCTTGATCGCACGAGTGCAGAAAAAATTGAAAACCTGCTGCTGGATAAACCTGAATTGACAGTCATCATGATCACCCATCACTTATCCGCCGCTATTGCTCAACGATTGGACGGGGTCCTGCGCTTAACCGACTAATCAAACGACTAAAGTTTTTTGAAATCAAAAAAATCCCACATTACAGTCGAAGTAGTGTGGGATCGTTTTTCTAAAATTGTGACCATGGTTGGGCATGCAACATCCAGTTGAGACCATACTTATCTTTAAATTGACCAAGTTTTCCGCCCCAGAATTGATTTTCATAAGGTAAAACAACGGTAACTTCATTTGATTTTGTCAATCCTTCATAAAAATCATCTGCCGCTTTCATACTTTCAGGATCTTCACTATTTACACTGATCATGAGGGTGATTTGTCCTGTCGGATTTGTGTCGGCGCCAAATGAATCTCCTGCTTGGATCTCTACACCCAAAACACTGAAAGTTGCATGAACTGTAATCGTATCTAAATCGGTGCTTTCAGGAATCCCCATTTGACTTGCTTGTTCTGCTGTCGGCGACAAGCGATAAATGTCCGTTGCTCCAAAAACATTTTCATAATACGCAAGTGCTTCTTTCGCATTGTCAAATGCGATGGAAGGAAATAAACGTGTTTCCATATGCGTTTGCTCCTTTGCATTTTTTATGATACAGCATAATTAAACATGAAAACTGTATAAAACACAATTATTTCCTCTCCTTACAAACGAAGGATTTTTATTTTTTTCGATAAAAAAACACCGCCAATTGAACGGTTGGCGGCATAATCTATCTTGTAAAGCGTTTCGTTTTAAGGAGTAAAAGCTTTGCTAAATGATAATGATTATCACTTAGTAAATTAAAAATACTATATTTCCCGAGAAATAGCAAGAAAAAAGTGGATTCTTTTCTACCAAACTTCTTTTGCGATTTCTTGTAATAAAGTGATTTTTTTCCACTGATCTTCTTCTGCTACTTTATTGCCTTCCTCGGTGGAAGCAAAACCACATTGCGGACTGATACTCAAATTTTCAAGAGGAACAAATGCTGCTGCTTCCTGAATCCGTGCTTTGATTTCTTCAGGATTTTCCAATTGTGGAAATTTTGAAGTAACTAACCCCAAAACAACTTTGCTTCCATTATTTGACCAATGGCGCAATGGCGAGAAGTCACCGGCACGTTCTGAATCGTATTCTAAGAAAAAACCATCATAATTGGTTGCAAATAATTCTGCAGCGATTGGTTCATATCCACCCGAAAATAACCATGAAGAAGCATGATTTCCTCGACAGATATGCGTGGTGACTGTCAAATCTTCCGGTTTATCGGCTAATGCTTGATTGATAATTTTTGTACAGATAGCAGCGATTTCTGAAGCGTTGATTCCTTTTTCCTGCAATTCTTTTTGTTTCGTCGCATCCGCCAAAAAAGCCCAATTGGTATCATCAAATTGTAAATAACGACAGCCAGCTGCATAAAATGCATGAAGCGCATCTTGATAGGTTTTAGCCAAATCTTCGTAAAAAACAGTCAGGTCTGGATAAATAGCAGCGATTCTGGAAGAACCATCATTTGCGAGCAATTCTTGGCGTAAAATCATCGTTGGACTGGGAATCGTTGCTTTCGCAAAATAGCCTTCCTCCGTTTCAACTACTTCTTTCAGAAAACGAAAATCAGCTAAAAATGGATGATGTTCATTAAAGGAAATACGATCAATCACGCGAATATTGTATGAGGGTGCTGCTTTTCCATGAAAATGTTGATTGTATCCGGTCTCTGGTACGTAACCTTCCACTCCATTTAAATTTTCTAAAAAATCAATATGCCAGAATCCACGACGAAATTCACCATCCGTGATTCCTTTTAAGCCAGCTTCTTTTTCTTTTTTCACTAATGAACGAATGGCTTCATCTTCGACCGCCCGCAATTCCGCCGCAGAAATCACGCCTTCTGAGGCTTTTTTCCGTGCTTCCTTCAACTTTTTGGGACGTAGGAAGCTTCCTACGTGATCGACTGTAAATGGTATTTTTTTACTCATATTTTCCACTCTTTTCTTAAATTTTTTTAATAAAAAAATCCCTTTACCGGCGAATGCCAGTAAAAGGACGAATGATCGTGTTACCACCTTTATTTAGAAAGATTGCTCTTTCCCTCAGCCCGACGTCATTATGAATGAGATCGGCGGTCCTTTTAACGGTGGACAATCCGTTTTTGACTACATATCGCCAAAAATTCCTCAAAGGCCATTTTCAACTTGCCACACCTAACCCTTCACACCAACCAGAGTCTCTCTAAAACAGCTTTAAGCTTACTTTCCTTATCAACGGAGAATTATTTTGTTGAATATAAGATTAGCACTTTCTATTTTTTTGTCAATGGTTTTTTAATCAAATTTTTTATTTTTTCTCCCTACTGTCGGCTCAAACAAAAAAAACACCATCAACGTCGTTTCATCCGTTGACAGTGCTTGATCAATAGACTCATCAAAAACGAGCATGGCCTATACTTATAAAGGTACTGTAATTGAAAATAGACAAAAATGCAACCAATATGCTTTACGCCTTGATAAGTACAATTCAAAAGAAAAAATCGCCAACACAATTTGTTAGCGATTTTTTCAAAATAAATAGCTTTGTATTGAAAAGATTTAAAAAGGAGTTAGGTTTGTTCATTCAAAATGATAGCGCTTTATCATTTTGATGGCTTAAATATAACGTATTATTTTTGAAAATGCAAGCAGAAAATTAAAATTTCTCTTGTTTCTTTTTAGAAAAAGCCGTATACTTTATCTTGTTCCGCGGGTGTAGTTTAGTGGTAAAACAGAAGCTTCCCAAGCTTCCGTCGCGAGTTCGATTCTCGTCACCCGCTTATCTTATAAGTCTTGATTTATCAAGGCTTTTTCTTTTACCCTAAATTTATTCCCGTTAGTAACTATCTGCAAATAGTATTAAAAAAAGATGAACCTTCACATCTTTTTGATAGACTATTCTAGTTTGGAGGCAAATTATGGAAAATATTCGGATAACAACTAAAGCCGACTATTTTGAAATAGTGAATTTTCTTGAAAAAAAGACAAAATATGTTAAATTATTACGTCTTCTCGATGACCAAGAATCTACTATTATTCTTAATAAATAGAGATATTCCTGAATAATTCATAGCTTTTTTGAAATGCTATTTAAACATTGTCCTAACGCTGTTTATTGTTTTATTCCCCAACACCTTTTGAGTGTACAAAAAGAACCCCAATCTGCTATGGTTAAATCGCCAAAACCTAACCAAAGAAAGGGGTTCTTCTCAATGGCTACATTACAGGAAAAACAAGTAAACTTCAACTCAAAAATGATAGTGTCTAATACAGGAGGAAATCTATCCACAGACGTTGGCTTAGTTTTGGTTAAAGAATTTATGGATTCCATCGGCTTTACAAAACTGGCAAAGCAACTCTTAACTTTCAACGAAAATCGTCGCTATTGGATTCATGACAATATTTCTGTTCTGGAACAACTACTTTTTCAGCTCATCGCAGGTTATCCTGCGGATTCTTCTGTCAACATTCTGAGTGAAGACCCAATTTTCCGTTTGGTACTGGCTAAGGAATCCTTGGCCTCACAAGCCTCGCTTTCCCGCTTTTGGAATCGCGTGAGTGAAGAAACAATTGTCCAATTTCAACTCTTAAACCAAGCATTAATCGACAAAGTTCGTTTAAAACGGAACGCTACAGAAATGATCATTGATCTGGATTCCACACATTCGGATACTTTTGGTAACCAAGAAGATGCTAATTTCAATGCCCACTATGGTACGAACGGGTATCTGTCTCTTATACACATCT
>NZ_MAEK01000042.1:0-46436 GCF_009933265.1 Enterococcus sp. JM9B
TGCTAGTTATATGGCTTACCGTGAGTTTTATAACAATCGCAGTCAATTAATTATATGATTTGGGATGATACACTACTCTTAAAACCAGTGGTTACAATTTTATGTAGTTAAAAGAAGACCTCACGAGAATAATTGCAAAAAGAACATCATTTTTTAAGGAAGAAGGATATTTTTGTCATCGAATCTTTGGAACGACTAGGGCGAAACGAAACTATCTATTGGATTGCTTTAGTTGCTTTGTTTTTGCCAGTCTTATTACCAGCTGGTCAAAAAGTATTTATCTTATTACTTTTGGTAATTAATGGTGGATACAGTTGGTTCCTTTCACTGTCGAATAAGAGGAGACGTGATGCATTACTCGGGTCACCAGCTTTTAGTGAACCATTTCCTACATTTCAAATTCAAGATGGTTTCGTTGTTTATCAGTTAAAAGGCAAAGCCGGGAAATTCACTCTTTCAAAAATCACACTTGTGAATGAACGAGCTGCCAATGTTTTTTCAATGAAACTGGGGAATATTTATTTTTATGGTATTGATTTCCCCACGAAACTTTCGTGGGGAGATTCTAGATGGAAAATCACACATGAAAAGGGACATCTATTTCATAATAAAAAAATTATTCTGATTAATTGCTTATTGATAATCGTTTACTGTGTATTTTTTCAATTTATTTTGACACTATTTTAAACGGAGAGGTGAACATGAAAAAGGTTTTATTAGGTCTGTTGGCGTTATGCTTTTTAGGTGGCTGTTCCACCAAGGAAGAGCCCAAGGAGGTGACCTATGACTGGACGCCACCTTTTGAAGAGGTTCATTGGAGTATGGGGGGAGATGAGGTCCTGGAAAAATTGGATTTGTATGAGGTGGATGCCCAGCGTAAGCAAAATAATGACAAACAGACGGTGTTGTCTTTTGCTACTGCTATGGATACAGAAGCCGGCATGGCATCTCCAGATTTTATCTTTGAACCGGGCTTTGGCTTGGTTGGAGTGACGCTGCATTATCTCCCGACGGAGGAGGAAGCTGTGAAGACTTTGGCGATGTTAGAAGATAACTATGGGAAAAGTGATGATGGTAAGTGGTCGGGGACGAAGCTTGAAGACTTGGGACTTTCGGAAAGACAGATCACAGCTTTCAATAAAGAAGACGAGGGAATCCGCGAGGATGATTCGATTGTTACCATTCTATTAAATCAAAATCACCTAACGGGTAGTTACCAAGAATGTGTATTTGAAGGAAAAGCAGCGGCAATACTTGAACACATATTACAGAAAAATTAGCTAGATAATCTTCTCAATCTACTTATTGTTGCCAATTAAATTTAATGATTTATCATGAGCGTTTTTGTGAGGCGTATAGACAAATTTGTCTGTGCGCTTTTTTTTTGGAAAAAATTTTAGTTTTTTCGAAAAATGCTCGCTCCCAGATTGTAGTAATAATGGAAAGGGATAGAAGTAAAACGAGTTGAATGAATTTTTAGGAGGAGAATTTTATGGGCGACTCAGAAGAAACCCACATTCGACATGTGTTTGACAGTTTTTGTAAGAAAGTAGTCCGCAATGAGGCATTAAACATTCAAAAGAAATACGCTAGATTTCGTCAACGTCAGATCTCAATGGAAATATTGGAACAAAGAGGATTGGGTACAGAGTTCTATTATTCAGAACCAAATTTGAATAGTAGTGGAAGTTTTACTGTCCTAGGTATGAAAATCTTTATTTCTAATGGGGAGTTGGCAAATGCAATTACTGCATTACCTAGTCTAAGACAAGAAATCATTTTGATGTCCTTCTTCATTGGACTCAATGATCGCGAAATTGGCGATATTATTGGGAAAAGTCTTGGCAGTGTTTGGTACCAACGACAAGTGGCCTTGGAAGAGTTAGGAAAGTATTTGGGTGGCAACTATGAAGTAAAATAAGCGATATATACCGTTTATACCAGTAACTACTATTGAAGCCGCAGTCTCTGGTGATTCAATCGCCATGTCCATCATTCTGTCAAAATATCAAAATTATATTTCACGATTAGCCATGAAACCTATCTATGAAGAAGAAAAAGGAGTGGTTATGTACGTAGATGAATATATGCGTAGACAACTGGAAACGAAATTGATTGAGAAGATACTTGAATTTGACACAACTCGTTAAAGTATTTTTTCCCTTTCCTTTTCATTCTATGGAAGTTTTTTATAAGTTTAAAATAAAGGATTTCCATAGGCTGAAAATAGCCTAACGCTCTTTGACAAGTGAATAGTAAATCTATCAGTACAAGTAGATTACGATTTTCTAGTTACGCCATGACAAAGTTATTCTTTGAGCGACAAATTTAAATATGAGAATCGCGGCTACGATAATGATACTTCCGTAACCAAATTGGCCCGCCATTACTGGGGGGAGGTGAAATTCCTATGTGCTTTGGTAAAGCAGCTGATAGATCAGAAAAACTACTACTTCCATATTTCGATTTTGGTCGGCATATTTTTCATGCCAAATTCTGTGATTTTAATAGCATCGGCAAGATTTAATTTTTCTACAGCTCTTTCTCCACTTTTAAGTTTTTTTACTGTACTCAAATTGATTCCTGTTCCGGATGCTATCGCATTAGCCGTAGATTTTTCAAGAATTTCTTTAATTATTCTTATGTCTGCGATTCCTTGTTTCATATTAAAAATTCCTCTTTTCTAGTCCGTTTTAATGGGGTACTGGAGTGGTTTTTTACAATTTCAAGGGGGTACCGTGGTGGTCGTTTTGAATTTGATAGAGAAGGGTGATGGAGTTGGAAGTTAAAACAAATGTTAATTCTTTGGAAATAGAGTTCTATTCAATTTTACAAAAAAAACTGGAAGATTACACGGAAAAATTGCTTGCAGTTAGTCATTTACCTCTGGTTTTAACAAACGCTGATTTAAAGCGACTGTTTCAGATAAGTGATAGTACACTGAACCGTTTAGTAAAACTTGGTGAGTTTCCTCCCTGTTGGTATGGGATTCGGGGACACTATTTTCGTGATGATGTTTTAGAATGGATGAGAAAGAGTGATTCAGATGACTATTGTGAACAGCTTCGTATATTGCGTTCCTTATAATATTTCATTTCTTCTATACTTGCGGTACAATAAGTATATAGAGAATAAGAGATTTTATATTTTTCCGCTTAAGGGGTTCTTCTCTCAAGGGAGGAATCTGTAAATGGAAAAAAAAGATCGTTTCAAGAAGCAAATCAGTTCCACAGGTAGAATCACATGGTATTTCCAAGCGTACCGGACAACAAGACGTGGCTTTAAGTCAAAACGTGAGGCACAACTCGCTTATCTTGAAATGGAGAAACAACAAAGGCTTAAGAAAAAAATTGTTGCAAGCAATGACAAGTTTAGTGCTGTAGGTGAGCAATGGTTCCAATATTACCGTTCGTTAAATGAGCAAAAGGAAACAACCTATGATAAGCGAGAAGAACAATTAAGAATTATTGTTCGATGGATTGGTGATAAAAAGTTATCTGATTTATCACCTGACTGCCTTCAAGAACTACTTTTTACCTTAAAGGAATGTGGCGTTAATGGAACAAATGTTGGCTATGCCAAAAATAGTTTACAATCACTTATTCAAGTTCTGAATATGGTTTTCAAATACTGCCAAAGAAAGAATTTGATAAGTGAAAACCCAATGAAGTCTGTGAGAATGCCAAAATATCAGTTAACGGTAACTGATTTAAAAGAAGCCGTGAATAATATTGAGGACAAGTTTCTTACTGTCGATGAATTGAGAACTTTTTTGAATTATGGCATTGTTCATGAGGAGTTACCAATGTCTGTACTATTCCATGTTCTATTTTACACTGGTTGCCGTGTCAGCGAGGCTCTTGCCCTACAACCTGAAGATATGGATTTCAAAAGAAATGAAATTCTATTCTATAAGCAAACAGCAGTCAAAGGTAAAAGCAAGGACTTTCGAATTGAAACTACTAAGACAGTTAGTTCTGCTAGACGAGTTCTAGTAACTCCTCTAGTTATGGAAAAGCTACAACAGTTGATTAAGGCTTTGGATGAGATGAGGCAACATTACAGGTTTACTATAGAAGAAACATATTTGTTTGTGTATCTTGATTCTAGTAAGCGTGGTGTTCCCTATCGTCGAGAGTATGTAAATGATCACGTTAAACGGTGCGTGAATCGTTCAGGAATTAATAAGCCATTTCATACTCATTTAGCTCGTCATACAATGGCAAGCTTAGTAGCAGAACACTGTAGCTGGGAAGTCTTGAAAGATCGCTTAGGCCATACTGACCAAACAACTTCGAAAATTTATCGCCACTTAACGTCAAATGAAAAGGTAAAACCTCTGATTGCTTTTAGTTCTTTAGAGAGTTAAAAAAACGGTGAAAGCACTGGTATTACAGGATTCTTGAAAAACGATTTTTTAACAAAGTAGTCAATATGTAGTCAGAAGTAATAAAAATCCTTTTATATCAATACTTTAACGACTTTTCACAAGTATCAAAGAAATCCGTCGTTAATTGTCCGTTATTGGATAACGCGAAGTCCTTGAGAAATCAAGGGCTTTTTTTCTATAGAATAAGGAGTGAAAAGAATGAAGCTAACCATTCGTAAACGGCGAGTAGGAAATATTCCTTTGTTGGAAGTCGTGGAAGAAAATGCGATTTACGAACCTTTACCGCTATTGGTTTATTACCATGGATGGCAAACGGCGAAAGAATTGGTTCTTACACAGGGACGAAAGCTGGCGCGGGCTGGTTTTCGGGTGATTTTGCCAGATGCCGCCAATCATGGGGAGCGCAAAGCGCAAGTATCAGAGATTCCTTCTTTGACCTTTTGGAATAGTATCCAAACAAATTTATTTGAATTTGGGTATTTGGTAGATTATTTTGAAAATCTTGGACTGTCAAATGGCGAACTGTATGTTGGGGGCGTTTCAATGGGTGGGATGACCACCTGTGCATTGTTGACGCAACATCCAACCATCAAGGCGGCTGCCTGTGTAATGGGCTCTCCTGCGCCGGTAACTTATCGGCAAAGAATCACCACGCATGCGACAGCTGCCGGTTTTTATTTGCCAAAGGATTATCAAACATTGCTTTCTTGGATTGAAGCCTATGATCTTTCCCTCCATCCTGAAACGTTGGGAGAGCGTCCTTTATTCTTTTGGCATGGGACAACAGATCAAAAAATTCCCATTGAGCAGGTAACAAATTTCGTGGACCACCATCCTGAAAAGCTGATTACCTTCATACAAGAGGAGGAAGGACATTTGGTAAAAGTTGCAACGATGGAACAGGTAACAACCTTTTTTGTTAATGCTCGGAATCTAGCGAAATAAGAAAGATTTCTGCTAGTTTTGAAGAAAAAAGTGCGTTATAATGCCAACCAAGAGGTGAAGAATGTGAATCAAAAGAAAGAAGCCTATGAATTGTTGTTATTGCAACAAGCAGGATTACTAGATGCAGAAAAGAATTGGATCGCTACTTTGGCAAATTCTTCTGCATTATTAACTACAACCTTGAAAGATACTGTTTTTGCCGGCTACTATTTGTTTAATGGTGAAGAACTGGTTTTAGGTCCGTTTCAAGGGAAGGTTTCCTGCACCCGTATTAAAATGGGAAAAGGGGTCTGCGGAGAAAGTGCCGAGAAACAAGAAACGATGATTGTTGGCAACGTTAAGACCCATAAAAATTATATTTCCTGTGACTCAGCTGCAATGTCGGAAATTGTTGTTCCGATGGTCAAAGAGGGAAAATTACTGGGAGTTTTAGACATCGATAGCGGAACAGTAGATACTTATGATACGATCGATCAGGAATTTCTTGAAAAGTATGTAGAACTGCTGCTTGCCTCCAGTGATATTTCGTAGAACAAAGGATTCTGCGACCACGTTTGTATGGACTTTTCCATATAAACAGTTATTGTCTGGGACGAAAGTTATTCAACTGAATAAACAAAAAGATTCTATCTGTTTCTTCGCAGATAGAATTTTTTTGTGCAAGTAAATAAAATTTTATAGTTATTTTTATTCAGTTATATAAAATTTTATATATTATGTGTTTTCAAAAAAAAAGTTTTTACACGGTTATTTTGTTTTATTCTAGGTTTTTTTTCAATTTTAGTGAAAATAGGGCTATTTTTTCAAAAAAAGAAGGTTCTTCATAAAATTAGTTACAATGTTATTCTATATAAATTTTTATATATTTTTGTTGACATTCATTTTTAACGTAGGTATTATTTTTGTCAGAAGCAAGACTTCTAACTTGTGAAAATAAAAACAATGGAGGCCCACAATGAGTGTCAATTTAACGCAACCACAATTAATGCTGCATCATATGGCAGTAGAATTCGCTGAAAAAGAAATCAAACCTTTTGATATGGCAATCGATAAAAAAGGAGACTTCACAGAAGGACTATTTGAAAAGCTAGTGGAAACTGGTTTTCTCGGGTTGACTTTGCCGGAAGAATACGGTGGAGCCGGGTTTGATCCTATCAGTACCGCTCAAGTCATCTATGATTTGGCAACAGCCAATGCTAGTGTCGCAGTCACTTTAGAAGGGCACTACAAAACGATTGATCAATTTGTGAATTTCGGAACACCTGCTTTAAAAGAAAAATATTTACCTAGCGGAAGCAAACGCATTTTTGCTTTTGGAATGACGGAATCTACTGGCGGGTCAAATCCAATGGGAATTGGCGCTACGGCTGTTAAACACGACGATCATTGGATTTTGAACGGAAATAAAATCATGATTACAAACGGAGGATTAGCCGAAGTTTACGCAGTGTTGGTAAAAACAGCACCAGAGGAACTATCTGTATTCGTTGTTGATAAAGATATGCCCGGCTTTAAATTTGGCAAACGAGAAAGTTTTCTTGGCTTGAGAGGAACACCAGTGGCAGAAATTTTTATGGAAAATATTGTCGTTTCTGAGGATCATTTGTTGGGGAAACTAGGTGAGGGTCATTTGATTGGAGAACGTGCCCATGATGACGCCCGAATTTTAATGGGAGCAGTTCTTGCTGGGATTTTGGAACATGAGCTGGAAATTGCAACAACTTATGCGAAACAACGCCTTGCAATTGACAAGCCAATCATTCAACTACAAGCTATTCAACGAAAAATCGCTGATATTGCAATCGCCAAAGAAAATACGACTCTGCTTTACCAAGAAGCGGCACGATTGAAATTTGAGCGCAAACCTTATGGAAAAGTTGCTGCAATGGCAAAAGCTTATGGCAGTCGTAGTGCCGTTGCTGCTGGAGATGATGCGTTGCAAGTTCTGGGCGGATACGGGTATAGTTTGGAATACCCAATCGAGCATTTGATCCGTGATGCCCGAGCATTGGAAATCGCTGAAGGTACCGTTGAGAAAATGAGAACAGAAATCGCATTGGCTGAAGCCGCCGCACGATAAAAATTCTATTTTATGTTTTAAAAATAGAACGGAAAAATTTCAATCTAAAGAGGAGCAGAAAATGAAAATTTTAGTATGTGTGAAACAAGTACCTGAAAGCAATAACGTGCAAATTGATCCAATCACTCATAATTTGGTACGATCAGGAATTGCAGGAATCATCAATCCTTATGATAAAAATGCTATCGAAGCCGCCTTGCATCTAAAAGATCAAATCAATGCAGAAGTCATTTTGATGTCGATGGGACCACAAGACAATGAGGTTTCCTTACGTGAAGGAATGGCAATGGGCGCAGACCGTGGCATTTTATTGAGTTCTCGCAAATTTGCCGGCTCGGACACTTTAGCAACAGGTTATGTTTTAAGTCAGGCAATCAAGAAGCTGGGAGATGTTGATTTGGTATTCTTTGGTCGTCAGGCAGTCGATGCGGACACAGGGCAAGTGGGACCAATCGTGGCAGAATTTTTGGATTGGCCACAAATTACTTTTGCCAGTGAATTGGAACTTGCTGGTGACGGCAGCATCGTTGGTACCCGCCAATTAGAAAACACTGAGCAAGTCGTTCGTGTTCAATTGCCGGCCATCGTGACTGCGCGTAGTGAACTGAATCAACCACGGTATGAAACACCAAGAAATATCCAACAAAGTTTCAAAAAGGAAATTGATGTTTGGACGGAAGCGGATCTTGAATTGGAGGAGGCCCGTATTGGTATCAGTGGCTCACCAACGATTGTTAAAAGTATTACCACACCTGAACGGAAAGCCAAAGAAACCGTTTATTTGTCAGAGCAGCCTAAAGAAGCCGTCAATGAATTACTGACCGCTTTGAAAGCCAAAAATTTAATCTAGTGGGGACGAAAAAAATGAAAAAAACACCTGAAATCTGGATTTTTGCAGAAAAACGTTTAGCTGCAATCGAACCAACGACGTTTCAATTGATTACCAAAGCGAAAGAAATTGCGCCGAATTTTAAAACTGTTGCAGTTTTGTTGGAGACACCGGAAGAAAACTTAGAAGAAAGCTTAAAGGAATATGGTCCGGATAAGATTCTGGTTATTAAAGATGCTCGTTTAAATCAGCCAGCAGATTCTGAACAGGCAGATTTATTGGCGCAACTTGCACGACGGGAGCAACCAAACAGTTTCTTATTTGGCGCAACGATCACAGGTCGTTCCATTGCCCCTCGTTTGCAGGCAAAACTTCAAACGGGATTGACCGCAGATTGTTTGGATTTATATTTTGAGGAAGAACAACTGGTACAAGTAAAGCCATCTTATGGAGATAACATCATGTGTGAAATTCTTTGTCCGGATCGTCGTCCACAAATGGCAACGGTTCGTCCTAATACTTTTACTGCAAAAAAAGTCACAGGAAATGTTGAAGTTGAAGTAGTAGAAGATTTGGAATTTCATGCTTCGACGGGAATTACAATTGAAGCAGAGCATGTAATCTTATCAAACAGCGACAATATTGCCAATGCCAAACGGGTGATTGCTTTAGGTCGTGGTGCTGCTGACGATCAAAGTATTCAATTAGCAGAGACGCTTGCTGGGAAACTAGGAGCAAAAGTGGGGGTTTCTCGTCCTTTGACGGATAAGCCGCAATTTAATGTAGACGATCAAATCGGGCAAAGCGGTAATACGATTGCACCAAGCTTTTTGATCAATTTAGGAATTTCCGGTGCTGTTCAGTATGTTACGGGAATCGAAAATACAGAAGTCGTCGTTTCAGTCAATACTGACAAGCAGGCACCGATTTTTAAGGTATCGGATTATTGTTTTGTCGGCGATGCAAAAACCTTTTTAACAGAACTTAGCCATGCAGTAAAATGATGTGATACAATAATAGCAGATTACATGCTAGGAGCCATCAGACAATGGACATACAACGATTTATCACTACCCGCAAAGCATTGGGCTTTTCTCAAAAAGAATTAAGTGAAGGAATTTGTACTCAAGCAACTTTGAGTCGCTTTGAAAACAATGGGCAAATCCCAACCATCAAGATTTTGATTCAATTGTGCAATCGTCTGCAACTGAATCTGGGAGACTTGTTTCCAAATGTTGGGATTCAGGATTCGAAAGTCAACAAGCAATTGGAACAATCGGAATTTTATCTAGTCACCAGCGAATATAGCGACGCATCAAAAATTTTGGATCAAATTCCCCAAGAAGAATTGCAGAATCCCGCACAAAAATGGCACTATTTATATTTAAAGGGATATTTGAGCGCCTTGCAAAATGGCCCAATTACTGAAAGTTTCTTTTATTTGAACCAGATTTTATCAGAAAATCCCAAAGAAAAATCGTATATTTTTGTTTTACTAGCGTATACGGGTTTGGGTTTGGCTTATGCGAATGAAGACGACAAAGAAAAAGCAGAATACTTTTTTGATAAGGCGGTCAGTGATGTTTATCACTACCCAATTGAGACTTCTTCAGATATTTGGCGAGTCTTGAATATCTTATTCTATTGTGGAACCTTTTATGCGAGCATCAAAGATTATAGTGTCAGTGATGCCTTATTAGAACATGGGGTAACGATTTGTTCCGACAATCACGTAACCTATTATCTTGCGCGACTAATGTTTCAACTGGCAAAAAATGCATTGGCTCAGAATAAAGAAATAGAAGTCGTCCAGGAGCATATTGCAGATGCGCGAGCTTTTGCTAAAATCAATCGAAATTTGGTGGAGCTTCGGGAATTAAAGGTACTACAAGCTCGATTAGACAAAAGAAAAGAATAGATAGGAAGGAACGGTTGATAACCGTTCCTTTTTTGTCTTTATTCTGATAAAAAAAATGTTTTTTTAAATGAAATAAGATGAAAAAACAATGATATATAATGTGTGAGTGTTGATTTTAAATAGGATTGGAAACACCTTCACCCATTTATTCCAAAAGGCATTCTTATTTTTTTATTGGTAAATCCATAATATTCACATAATTTTATCATCTCTTTATATCCATTTAATAGGTGTTATAAACAATTTTTGTTTTTATTTTTTTATATTTATTAGAACTTTTCTCTTTTCTTTGTGGAGAATTAATGCTATATTACTTTTAGATCGAAAAGTTAAAATACGATTACAAAGGAGTTAGTATGGACAAAGAGAATATTTTGCTGGGACACACCTATGAGTGCCAGCCAGTAGGATTACAGCGTCGGGTGATTGGTGAAGCAGTAAAAAAATTAGAAAATTGCCTTGTACTAAGCGTGGAACACTATGACATGGTCGATCATGAAGAAGTTGAGGATCGATTTGGTAAAGTAGTCGTGAAATACTCCGAAGTATATGGTAAAACAATGGCCGATAGCTTTTTCCGATAATAAATTACCAGAGAAAAACAGGAACTTTGGTAAAAAAATCCGCACTCTCTTGAAGGCAGCTGCTTTCGATTGGAGAGTGCGGATTTTTTTTATTTGATTTCTTCACGGGGAATCAAGAACATATTTCTTCAAGGCTTTGGCGACACCGTCTTGGTCGTTTGTGGCAGTAACTTTATCGGCACTTTCTTTTACCGGTGCGGGGGCATTTCCCATGGCAATTCCCAGACCGGCGGCTTTTAACATTGGAAGATCATTATAGTTGTCTCCTATTGTTAAGACGTTTTGTAATGGAACAGCATAAAAATTTGCCATTTCGTGAAGGACAGTTTCTTTGGAAACCTGTTTGTGGGTGATTTCAAGATAATTTTCTTTAGAAAGATAAAAGGCACAGTCTGTCAGTTCCTGGGTGTTTAAAAAATTCATTAATGTTGTAATTTCTACTGCATCGCCAATCAATAATAATTTATGGATGGGGTCTTGCCGCAAAAGATCCGCAAATGAAAGAAAAATCGGTTGCATTTTTGTGATTGTTGCTTCGATTTCGATCCATTTGTTATGAGAATCGGTATACCAGTCTGCATTGGAATAAACATTCAATGAAATGGTCGGAAAAAATTTTTTGATAAGCTTCAGCAGTTTTTTGCCAGCAGCAGGCAAAGGATGACTAAAAAGTGGCAGATTTCCATCAGTCGTTATCAAAGCACCGTTGTAAGCAGCAAGGGGATTATTTTGAATACCCAGTTTCTGTGCAATCGGCAGAATACCACGAGGTGAACGGGCAGAAGCGGCGATAAACGGAATCGAAAGGGCTTGGATTTCTTGCAGAGTTTGCACTAAATTTTTTGTAAGAAGATGTTGCGAGGTCAGTAAAGTTCCGTCAATATCACTAATAATTAGTTTGATTTCATTCGACATATCGTTACTCCTTCTAGGAGAATGCACAGTTAGTGTTTCTCACCGATATTTTTTTGGAGATTTTTCTTTGTTTCAGCATCTAGCAACGTTCTCAAAGTTGTTAACACCTCACCTGTGAAGTATTTTTTTCCATAATCCAAATTAAATTCGTAATGGAAATCTGCGGGATTTTTTCCTTGGTTATGCTGCAAGATTGTCTCCGCCTTATCCAATGCTTTAATAAAATGAGCAGTAGTTGTCGTATTTTGTTCATACGCGATAAATAATTCTTGAAAGTGATTTTTTTGGTTCAACGGTAAATCTTCGGTCAACTGGAAAAAGACCGCTGTTTCTTGCTGAGATTTTGCAGTTGCATCAGGAGTTAAAAAAGCAGAAATATCACCGGTCACACTTTCTGCAAGATCATGCAGCAGCGCCATCTCCAGTGCTTCCGCAGCATTTATTTCTGGAAAATAGGGCAAGAGACAAGCGGTCATCAATGCTAAGCGCCAAGAGTGCTCGGCAGTGGATTCCTGTTTTCCCTCACTATCCCACGCTGTTCGCAAGGTTCCCTTCAATTTCTCGCTTTTTTCTAAAAAGGTCAGAATCGCTGTCAATTCATTTTCCATAATATTCCTCCATCTAGTACTTGCTGGTTCTATTATATAAGAAGACTATCGGAAAACCAATGAATGGATTATATGCACTAAAGAACAGAGAAGCCACATTTTTTTCAGCTTTCCCTGAAATTATCGACCGTTGTTCCCAATTTTTCTACGTATACTTAAAGTATCAAAGAAACAGGAGGAATTGCGAATGAAATGGTACCAGCTTTCAGAAAAACAAGTGATGAAAAAACTACGCACATCATTCGACGGCTTGCCGCAAAGTGAGCGGACAAGAAGGTTGAGAGAAAATGGCGAGAATAAAATAGAAGAAAAGCAGCAATTAAAACCGTGGCAAAAATTCTTAAAGCATTTTACTGATTTGCTGATGATTGTTTTGTTGTTTGCTGCGCTACTGAAATTTGTGACAGGGGAATTTGTAGAAGGCGGCATTATTTTTCTAGTAGTGATCGTCAACGGCTTTGTCAGCTATTGGCAGGAACGTAAGGCAGAGGAATCATTAGACGGATTGAAACAAATGATGGGACAAGAAGCCGTTATTTTGTCAGAAGGAATGAAAAAAAGTATTGAGGTTGAAGAAGTAGTCGCGGGAGATCTGGTTGTTTTACAGGCGGGGGATGTTGTTCCGGCAGATCTTCGTTTTGTGGAGGTCCATGATCTGGTAATCGAAGAATCAATTTTGACCGGTGAGTCCGAAGCGGTAGAAAAAAATACGGAAAGAATCAAAACAGATGCTTCACCGGGAGATCAAAGCAACATGGGCTTTTCCGGGACGTTGGTTCAAGCGGGAACTGCCGTTGGAATCGTAGTTGAAACGGGTGACACCACAGAAATAGGTAAAATCAATCAAGCACTACAATCTGTTCAAAAACAAACAACACCCTTGGTTCGGAAAATGCATCAATTAAACAAGCAGATCTTTCGTGGAATTTTGTTGCTGATTTTGTTTCTACTTTTCTTTACAACATTTCGTTATGGTCTAGAGATGAATATTCTGTTTTCGGCGATGATTGCCCTGATCGTTGCCATGATTCCAGAAGGGTTACCGGCAGTGTTAACCATGATTCTTTCGATGGGCGTAAAGGAAATGGCGCAAGAAAATGCAATCATCAAAGGAATGCCTTCCGTCGAAACTTTGGGGGCAATGACCGTGATTTGTTCAGATAAAACCGGTACCTTGACTAAAAATGAAATGACTGTAATGGATGTTGTGACAAAAGAATCTGATCGAATCATGGAAATCATGAACAACTGTCAGGAGTTGAAATTGCAGGAAAATCAGTCTGTTGCTGATTTGCGAGGCAATCCGACTGAGTTGGCGTTGCTTCAATATACTGAATCAGCGGATTTGCCGCTAAAAAAAGTAATCGATAAAATTCCTTTCAGCTCCAGCTATAAATATATGGCGACCATGCATGAAGAAAATGGCGGGCAAGTAATTTTTGTCAAAGGTGCACCGGAAGTAGTGATGACAAAAACTGCACTGACCATGGACGAACGGAAAAAATGGCAAGAGGAAGCCTCACGATTGGCAAAAAAAGGGCAGCGTGTATTGGGCTTTGCCTATAAAAAAGGAACAAATGATCAAACCGTTACCCATGAAATGTTAACGGATTTAACCTTTGCCGGGTTGGCAGGGATTATTGATCCGCCAAAAGAAAGTGCCATTCAAGCAGTAGCAGAGGCGCAACAAGCTGGAATTGCGGTGAAAATGATTACAGGCGATCACAAAGAAACTGCAAAAGCCATCGGTATCGAAATCGGTTTGAGGCATACAGCCAAGGTTTTGGAAGGAAAGGAAATTGATCAGCTCTCTGATCAAGAACTGGCATCGCAAGTCAGTAAAGTAGATGTTTATGCACGAACGACGCCTGAGCATAAATTACGGATCGTCACTGCTTTGCAGACAAACGGGGAAATCGTAGGAATGACCGGAGATGGCGTCAATGATGCTCCAGCATTAAAAAAAGCGGATATTGGCATTGCAATGGGCATCAAAGGCAGCGAGGTCAGCAAACAAGCAGCTGATATGGTTTTGGCAGACGATAATTTCCATACAATTGCTAAATCAGTCAAAGAAGGACGTCGGATTTTTGATAACTTGAAAAAAACCATCAACTTCTTTTTACCAACAGCCTTAGCGCAAGGTCTGATTGTCATTTGGGCACTATTAATCAATCGACCGCTGCCGTTGACACCGATTCAAATTTTGTGGGTCAATATGGTGACGACAATTACGTTGTCTTATGCATTGGGATTTGAAAAAGCCAGTGAAGACACCATGAAGCGACCGCCGAGGAAACCAAACGAGGGCATTTTATCAGGATACAGTGTGTTTCGAATCGGCTATGTCTCTTTATTGATTATGGTTCCTGCCTATTTCCTAGCTTCACAATTTGATGGACAAGCATTGCAACAGACGATTTTATTACAAAATATTGTTGTCGCGCAAGCCGTTTACATGATCAACTGTCGGGAATTAATGAATCCATCCTTAAATCGCGGATTATTTCAAAATAAAGTCTTGTTTGGCTCTTTGGGAATTTTATTTTTCCTACAGGCAGGTGTGATTTTCCTTCCCATCGGTCAGCAACTGATTGGAACTACGAGCTTGTCCTTATCCCAACAGCTCGTGATTCTTGGCAATGCCTTGCTACTATTCTTAGCGGTTGAGGTCGAAAAAGGAATCAGTAAACAAGTATTTCGCAGAAGAGAAAAAACGACCAGCGATTTTAACCGCTAGTCAAATATAAGGTTTTAAGGTGAGCTTGGTCAATTGATCAAGCTCATTTTTTGTGGGATTGGTGGAAATATAAATAATCGGGATCGGTAATTTTTCTAATGGAAAATTGGAGACGAGGATATCGGTTGGAGAAAAAGTCAGCTCCTCCAGTTCGGTTACTTCCACCGGCTTCAAAAGTACCCGTTTTCCTAAAAGATCAGCAAGTTCCTGCTGTAAAAAAGCTTTCCAAGCCGGTTCTCCTTGGAAGACAAAGTAAACGGTCATCACTTGCGGCGCAATCGAAAAAATGGCTTGCTGCATCAGCAGTGCAATCATATTCAGCAGGTAGGTAGAAGGAGTGATCTCAATCAATGGGTGCAAATTTTTCAGCAGCAGCATATTTTTCTCCTGCAAATTCATATAACGATCATACCGTTCGCTGAGTAATTCCTGATACTCCAATTGAAATTGTTCTGAAAGAACCGGTGATTCCACATATTTCAGTAAAAGTACCAGCAAATTGATTGCTAAAGATGTCTCAGTTAATGCCGGACGCTTGATTTCATCGGCAAATGTTACGATGAATTTTTGTATTTCCTGTAGTAAAGAGGAATAGTCTTGCTGCAAAATTTCCATTAGCTTTGTTCCATAAGGGTTGTTGTAGTTCCAGCTCTCTAAGAAGCAAAAGAAGGCAAAGAAAACTTCTTCTCCTTTCAAATAAATACCTTCCTGACGGTAAAGTTTTTTTAAGGCAGGACGATACAATTGAAACAAGGGATTTTTTTCGTCAAAAGGGAACGAGTCGATTCGACAGTTGGCTTTGATGCGAATCGTATTGATGAAAAACCAGCAAGCACCAAAAATCTGCTCAGTTTCAACCGCTAAATTGGATTGATTGAGTTTTTTTAGAAAGTGAAAATAATGACTTTCATGAATGGCGTAGTCATCAAAAAAATAATTATTATGGGTGAAGGGCACCAACAGACGATGGTAAAAAATCCGAATGCCACTTTCTGTACCCGACAGATGAATCGTGGTGGGGGTCAGTTTGATCCGGATGTGATAGGCGGTTAACTGCTGATTGATTTTGCTGGTGTGTCGTCTCAACGTTTCATAGGAGACTCCTGTAGTTTGCAAAAAATCGGGCGTAGGGAGCTCTTTTGCAAAAAAGAGTTCTTTGATTAAGCGAACGCTGATTGATTGGGGCAAAAATAATTCCCATAATTCATTGGCTAATAAATTTTGCTTATTAATCAAGCGAATGCCTGAACTATCGGTTTCAATCTGCCAATCTTGAGGCAGTTGTTCACGAATCAACTGAAGATCAGAAAAAACCGTTCGTTCAGTAGTTTTGATTTCTGCAGCTAATTCTTTTGCTGTCAGTTGTGGATGATTCACTAAATTTTCCAGAAGCAGGACTTGACGATAGATATCTTTTTCCGTGATGATTTTTTTCAGCATGGAATACATAAGCAGTCACCTCACTTTTAAGAATACGAAGAAAAAAGAGGGAGGTCAAGAAACAAAAGCACTCCTCCGTTGAAAAAAAATCCCGCTGAAATCTTTCTTTCAACGGGGGACTGCTTTATTTGGCAAAAAAATACGAAAGCTGCTGCCGTGATTTGGCTTGCTGTTGACTTCAATACTGCCATGATGCAAGGCGATGATTTGTTTGACTAGTGCCAACCCAAGTCCATTACCTTTTGCTTTGCGGCTGGAGTCTGTCTGATAAAATTTGTCAAAAATTCGTGGAGCGGCATCTACTGGGATACCGATTCCCTCATCGGTAATCGTAATTCGTTGACCTCGAGCTTCCTTTTTCAGTGAAATTTTGATTTTTCCACCTTGTTGACTATATTTGATGGCATTGTCCATAAGATTCAACCACACTTGGTAGAGGAATTCTTCGTTGCCAAAATAATTGGTGCGGGGCAAATCCAGATCAAGAGCCAAGTCCAGTTGTTCCCATTTTGGTTGCAAAAATAAAATGACCTCGCGAATCTGTTCGTCTAACCGGAAAAGTTGCAGATCCAAGCCCAAGCCTTGATTTTCCAATTTTGTCAGTTTTAAAATATTGTCTGTCAATTGAGTGAGTTGTTGCGCGCCTTCTGACATTCGTTCGAGGTATATTTGTCGATCGGTGGGGGAAATCCCCTCGTTTTGTAAAAGCTGTACATAGCCTTTGATGGTTGCAATCGGTGTTTTGAATTCATGAGAAACAGTAGAAACAAAATCATTTCGCAAGGTCTCAATGCTGTTAAGCTCCTCAACCATCACGTTAAAATCATGATAAAGCTGGGCCACGTCCTCTAGTTTCGGCTCAGTATCTTTTAGTTGAATCGAAAAATCTCCCTTAGCTACTTCACTCATTGCTTGGCGCAAATCCCCAATCGGCTGTAAAATACGTTTTCCCACAAAAAAGGAAATCACTAGACCAATCACGGAGCTTAAAAAAATAATAAAGGCAAATGGAAGAATATGATTTTCTTTTTCCGGCGCTAGCAGTTCGAAATGATTGATCAAAAACAGCAGAGAAACAAAAATTGCCAATACCAGAATCATCATCAAAAAAATGATGGTGGCAAAATAGATCCACAGTTGAGAATGGAGTTTCTTTCTCACAAAATCACCGCCTTGTAGCCAAGCCCGCGAATTGTTTCAATTGAAAAGTCCTGATTATCAATCAATCTGGTCCGCAGACGCTTAATGTGTACATCAATGGTTCGTTCATCGGTATCCGAATCTAAGCCCCAGATTTCATCCATCAATTGCTGACGGGTAAAAATTTTATTAGGGTAAGCTAGTAATTTATACAATAATAGAAATTCTTTTTGCGGGAGCGTTTCTGTCTGTTCCGGCGTTTTTATTTGATAGGTTTCTTGGCTTAAAGTTGTCGTTCCGACGGTCAATTCTTTTGTATGAACAATCTGTGCCCGTCGCAGCAAAGCATCGACTCGTAAAAGCATTTCGTTGACATCGATTGGCTTAACCATATAATCATCTGCACCGAGCTTAAAGCCTTTTTTCTTGTCTTCAAAAGTGTCTTTAGCGGTAATCAGTAGAATCGGCAATTCATAACCAGCTTCCCGCAAACTTTTTGCCAATTCATAGCCGTCCATATCCGGCATCATAATATCGCTGATGATCAAATCGATGTATTGTTTGTCCATAATATCTAGTGCTGTCAGTCCGTTATTGGCACTGAAGACCTCAAATTGTGCGTTTTTTAACGCCACTTGATAAAGTAATGCTAAGTTTTCATCATCTTCCACGATTAAAATCCGACTCATTTGCTTTACCCTCCTTTTTGCATGATAATAGTACCAGATTCTTGTGAACCAAGTATGAATTTTGTTCATTTTGAGTTAATAATGCCATGCTATCCTCACAAAGTAAATAAGCGAAAAAAGGGATGAAACGATGCTAGAATTAAAAGAGATAAAAAAATATTACCATGTTGGTGACACGACAACAAAAGCGTTGGACGGTGTTTCCGTTGCTTTTCGTCGGCAAGAATTCGTGGCGATTTTAGGAGCAAGCGGCTCTGGGAAAACAACCATGCTAAACGTAATCGGTGGACTGGACAATTACGATTCCGGAGATATGGTGATTGATGGAAAATCGACGAAAACCTTTAAAGATGCAGATTGGGATGCCTATCGGAACAACTCCATCGGCTTTGTTTTTCAAAGCTATAATTTGATCAGTCATTTAGGAATCATTGCCAATGTTGAGTTGGGCATGACGTTGAGCGGTGTATCTAAAGAAGAAAAAACGAAACGAGCAGAAAATGCGTTGCGCAGAGTTGGTTTGGAAGACCACATGCATAAAAAACCTAATCAACTTTCCGGGGGACAAATGCAGCGGGTAGCCATTGCGCGGGCATTGGCAAATGATCCGGATATTTTACTGTGTGACGAACCAACTGGGGCTTTGGATACCGAGACAAGTTTGCAAATCATGAATTTGATCCAAGAACTTTCAAAAGAAAAATTAGTTATTATGGTGACCCACAATCCTGAATTAGCACATCAGTACGCAGATCGAATCATTGAATTTTCTGACGGAAAAATTTTGGCTGATTCTCACCCCCATAACGAAGGCAAGAAGGGAGAAGAATTTCAACTAAAACGGACCAAAATGCGTTTTGTTACAGCATTGAAATTATCCTTTAACAACTTGCGAACCAAAAAGGGTCGAACCTTTTTGACTGCTTTTGCTTCTAGTATCGGGATTATCAGCATTGGGATTGTTTTGGCATTATCCAGCGGTTTCCAAAATCAAATTGATAAAACTCAGTCAGAAACGCTGTCAAAATTTCCAATTACGATTTCAAAGGTGACAACAGATCAAACAACAAATCGTGACGAAGCACTAGGAACAGATAAAGGAAGTTTTCCTGATTCTGATACGATTACGGTAAAAATCAGTGACGAAGATCGGGCACAGCACACCAACAAAATTGATCAGGATTACGTGGATTATATCGAAGCAATTAATCCAGAACTGAGTAATAATATTGGCTACACGCGATTGGTAGGAATGAATTTATTGCGGGAAGTTGATGGAAAAATCCAACCGGTGAAACTATCCAATGATGCTTCTGAAGGAACTGGACTTAGCATGACAAACGCAATGGCCAGCATGACCGGTGTCGGAGTATCTTCTTTTCCAACACAGCTCGATGAAAATTCCGGCAGCTTTTTAGAAGAAAACTATAAATTACTTTCAGGAGCTTACCCTAATTCAGCAACTGATGTAGTATTGATTGTGGATGGCAACAATAACACCAATATCAATTCCTTGAAAAATCTGGGCTTTGATGTTAAAGACGGTGAAAAATTAGATTTTGATGCGATTGTGGGAACCGAATTTAAATTAGTCGACAACAATGATTATTACCAAGAGTTGCCAACAGGAAATTTCATTCCTAATACAGACTACGAAACAATGTATGACAGTGAAAACAATGACACTTTAAAAATTTCCGGCATCCTGCGGGTGAAATCTTCCTCGACGATGAATCTATTGGCACCGGGAATCGCCTATAGCAATGAATTGACTTCTCAAATCGTTGAAGAAAACGAAAGCTCAGCAATCGTTGAAGCGCAAAAACAAAGTGATGTCAATGTTATGTCCAATGAAAAACTAGATAACAGCACCAAAGAAAGCACGATTGCGTATCTTGGCGGCAGCAGTATTCCAAATAGTATTATGATCTATCCTAATAACTATAAAGACAAAGATCAGGTTTTGGAATATCTGGATGATTACAACAAAGGAAAAAGCAAAGAAGATAAGATTATTTATTCTGATTTAGCTGGCACCATGACAGATTTGACCGGTGGATTGATGGATGCCATCACCTATGTATTGGTTGCTTTTGCCGGTATTTCGTTGGTGACAAGTATGATTATGATCGGAATCATCACCTATACCTCCGTTATCGAACGGACGAAAGAAATCGGCGTGTTAAAAGCGTTAGGTGCCCGCAAGAAGGATATCACACGGGTATTTGATGCAGAGACCTTTATCTTGGGAATCGGTTCTGGTACGTTGGGTGTGGTGATTGCTTGGTTGACGACGTTCCCAATCAATGCACTCTTGTACAATATGACAGATTTAAAAAATGTGGCACAATTAAATCCCGTCCATGGGCTCATTCTGATCATTGTATCAACTGTTTTAACCATGCTTGGCGGACATCTCCCAGCTAGAATGGCAGCAAAAAAAGATGCAGCCATCGCATTACGAGCAGAATAGAATTATGAAAAAACAGAACTGAGATCGGTGAGTAAACCGATTTTCAGTTCTATTTTTTGTGGGGAAGCAAATGGGGAACAGATTTTTCATGATTCTAAATAGAGTATTTGTTTCTGATTTTGCTGGGCATATTCTATTTCACGTTGTGTGCTCGGAACGATGTAACCATTAATGTTTACGACAAATATCGCATCTGCCATATCAATTTTTTATTTGTGCAGGACGCCCAACAACTCAACTTCTTTTTTTCATTTTTTACCTCTTCAACGTTTATTTTATATAATTAAAAATGTGAAAGAGTCCTATGGTAGAATGCCCTGATTTTTAGCGGAGGGCTTTTTTACGTTCTGCGATTAGTTGCTCTAATTCTTCTAAATCATCGATTGTAGCTCTATTGTTGATAAAAGACCGAGCACTCCGTCGTCCGGTCATATAGTTACGATGTTCTCGCTTTTCTTCATCAGAACCTACTCGTTTACGATATTCTCTGTTTGCTCTTAATTATGATTCAGGTGTCTTATTACTCGTCATTTTTATTCTCCTTTGATAGGTCATTAATAAGTAAAGCGACAATGTAAATATATTTCATTTTCATAATATTCATGCTCCTCAATGTTTTTATTATATATTCCAAATTGTATAAAATCGATTGCTTTTTTTGTTTTTGCAAAAAAATAACCCACCGAAAAAGTAAGCTAAATTTCCAACGAAAATGAATACGAGATGTATCTATTTCCTAAAAACTACTGAAAACAAAAAGAGTAGAAATCCTTTTAAATCAAAGGATTCTACTCTTAGTGAAAAGTACTGGAAGGTACAAATGGAGCTGGCGGGAGTCGAACCCGCGTCCAAACACATCGCTACCTAAAAGTCTACGCTCATAGTCGGTTCTATTGAAGTTTCGCTTGATAAACTGCCGAACGACAGGCGATTTACGTTGCTAGTCTGATGAGCTCTTCTAAAACTTACAGACGGAAAGTTTTAGCGTATCCCACTTAGAATAGGACCCTTACCCGAGCACATGGGCGATACCGGGAGGATCTACGCTAACTGTTTTTAGGCAGCTAAAGCGTAAGAGTTATTGTTGTTTTTAGCAGTTATATTTAACTGTAACGTTTTAACGTAGCCGTAACCTACGAAGCGCAATTCAGGCTCGACCTATGCCTGTCGAATCCGTAACAGCCCCCTAAAATAGGGAGTCTTACAGAAGCAAGTATACCATGCTTTTGGCGAGATTAAAAGCTGTTTGCTTACAATTTATAAGAGATCAAAATGACGCAGGGCATGAAGAATGCCACCTTCAGTATTTTTCTTGGTAACGAAGTCGGCAATCTCTTTTAAAACCGGAGCACCATTCGCCATTGCGATTTTCGTATCACATGCTTGTAAAAGAGCCAAATCATTTGGTCCATCTCCAAAGCCGTATGTTGGCACATTTTCCAGATTCATCGCCTGTTTCAAAATAGTTACAGCGTTCCCTTTTGAAACGGATTTCTTAACGGTATCAAGAGAATAAGGGGTATTTCGGAAAAAATTTAATTCTGGAAACCGTTCTTCATAAAAGCCCTCATTATTTTTTCCAAGAACCAGCAGCATATTCACGGGATATTTTTCAAAAGCAAGAGGATCAATTGGCGGAATTTGACTATGAATGAATTGATAGGCATTGATCAATTCATCGTTATAGCCTGTACACCAGATATTATTTTCATTGTAGTAGGAAAGTTGGTCACCATTTTCCAGCACAGCTTCATAAACGTTGCGGCATAATTCAGGATCAAGTCGATCAGAATGGATTTCGGTGCCATTTACGCGAATAAACGCACCATTCATCACGATATCAGATTCAATTTGTGCAGCCTCCATTATGTGTTGAACTTCCGGTTCGGTTCTGCCGGTTGCAATGATGGGTAATATATCATTTTGTTTTAGCTGTTGCATTGCATCAGCAACTTCTGGTGTCACTTGGGAGTGGGCAT
Organism: Enterococcus sp. JM9B; assembly: GCF_009933265.1. Classification (NCBI taxonomy): domain Bacteria; kingdom Bacillati; phylum Bacillota; class Bacilli; order Lactobacillales; family Enterococcaceae; genus Enterococcus; species Enterococcus sp. JM9B. The sequence continues at coordinate 22,731 of NZ_MAEK01000042.1, forward strand.
CCAATAAGGTTCCATCTAAATCAAAAAAAGTTAAGGCACGATAAGCCATAATACATCTCCTTAGTCATCCAATCCTCTTTCTTTTTATCCATGATTATCTGGCAAAAGAGAAGGTTGTTTTATTTATCATACCAAATGTTGAAAAAACAAGAAAGGATTTTGAAGAAAACGTGAAGTTGTTGGTGATAGCCTTGGTTTTCGAGTATACTAAGAAAAGAAACAACTGTCCTTCTCTCGTCTTTTTCAAAACGGGTGAGAAGAAGTGAAACAAAAAAATTTCAGTAGAAGAACAAGGAGCGAAGGTATGATCTTTTTAGTGATTGGTATTTTCCTGTTGGTGATTGGCGGGCTTTTTCGCATTTTTCCCGCAAAATATGATAGTCTGCTATATGGCTATCGCTCCTACTATGCCCGGATGAATCAAACAAATTGGCAATTTGCCCAGAAAATCAGCGGCCGCCATTTTTTACTTTTTGGCGGATTGATGACAGCAATCGGTTTATTGTTAAAAATGACCGGTTATACGAATTTTTTTATTATTGAAATGTTACTGATTCCAATACCAATCGTTTTGGCTTTTGGTTTGACGGAGGATAAATTAAGAGAATTCGACAAAAATAATAGAGGTGAAGAAAATGAATATCTTGATGATTGAAGATAATGAATCTGTTTCTGAAATGATGCAGATGTTTTTTCTGAATGAAGGATGGGAAGCTAATTTTCAGTATGATGGCAAAGAGGGCTTAGATGCTTTTTTAGCTGATCCAAAAAAATGGGATATGATTACGCTGGATCTTAATCTTCCAGGAATGGATGGCATGGCGGTTGCACGGGAAATCCGCAAGGTATCAGATACTGTCCCGATCATTATGTTGACAGCTCGAGATTCAGAAAGTGATCAAGTTATTGGCTTGGAAATGGGCGCGGACGATTATGTGACGAAACCCTTTAGTCCTCTGACTTTGATTGCCCGAATGAAAGCTTTGCATCGCCGCAGTGAGCTGGCGGAGAAGATTGTTGCTCCAACAGGAAATGACAGCGACTTGACCTTTGATATTCAAACTCAGCACTTCAAAATGAATACAAAAACCAGAGAAGCCTATCTGGATGATCAACCGATCGAAGGACTAACACCGAAGGAATTTGATTTATTGTATACGTTGGCAAAAAAACCACGACAAGTTTTTTCGCGTGAAAAATTATTGGAGCTGGTTTGGGATTATCAATACTTTGGCGATGAGCGTACCGTGGATGCCCATATCAAAAAATTGCGGCAAAAAATTGAGAAGGTCGGTCCGCAAGTGATCCAAACCGTTTGGGGCGTGGGGTATAAATTTGATGATTCAGGTGTTGCCTAATGCGTTACCTTTATCAGCAGCTCATGGCTTTTTGGGCAGTGATTGCGGTTATTCTACTGACGGTGGGCATTTCTTTTACTCAAATGACGAAGCAAACCATTGAGGAAAGCAACTATAAACAACTTTTTGGTTATGCAGAGTCAGTAGAAGAGACAACTGAAATTTTCAGTGAAATTACAAATGCCAATGAAAAAGTTCAGTTACAGCGTTCCTTGAACGCAACAGAGCAGATTTTGAATCAGCAGGGAGTTAATTTCGTTTTTGTCGATCGGCAAGAGCAAGTATTATATCCGCAATCAACCAATAGAGGACTGAAGTTTACGATTTCTGCGGAGCAATGGCAAGCTTTAAAAAATGGGGAGCGCCAGCAAGTCACTGCTCCCACCAATGTTTTTGGAGAAAATGAAGCGACTTCTTATGCCATGGTTCCTTTTAATTTGCGAGGAGAGTTCTATGGAGCATTAGTTGTCACTCAGCCTGCCAAAAATATTGAAGACAGTGTTCAAGCGATGACCGTCAATTTGTTCAAAGGTTTCATTATCTCTAGTATTTTTGCACTGATTATCAGCTATTTTTATGCTAGCTTCCAAGTTCGGCGAATCAATCGAATGAAAACCGCGACACAAGAAGTAGCCAATGGGAACTTTGATATTCAATTACCGGTGCATAACAAGGATGAGTTTGATGAATTGGCGGATGATTTCAATAAAATGACGCGTTCGTTGAAAGAATCCAATGAAGAAATCCAGCGACAGGAAGAACGCCGTAAACAATTTATGGCGGATGCTTCTCACGAGATGCGCACGCCGTTGACGACCATCAATGGGTTGTTAGAAGGGCTGCAGTATCATGCCATTCCTGAAAATCAACGGGAAAATGCCGTGCGTTTAATGAAGAATGAAACAGAACGACTGATCCGTCTGATTAATGAAAATCTCGACTATGAAAAAATTCGTACCAATCAAATCTCAATTGTTGTGAAGAAATTTGATGGAACAGAAACATTGCGCACATTATTGATCCAACTAGAAGGAAAAGCCGAAGCTGCCAATGACCGATTAATTTTGGATACGACCGCTCCTGTGACCGTCTATGCGGACTATGATCGCTTTGTCCAGATCATGGTTAATATCCTTCAAAATGCGATTCAATTTACCGAAGATGGAGAGATTCACGTTAGAATTGAAAAAGGGTACCTAGAAACCATCATTGAGATTCAAGACACGGGAATCGGTATGACAGAAGAACAGCAAAAAAATATTTGGGAACGGTATTACAAAGTTGATCCTTCTCGGAAAAATAAAAAATTTGGCGAATCTGGTTTGGGTCTACCAATCGTTCAGCAGCTAGTCCGCCTCCATAAAGGAAAAATAGAGATTGAAAGTGAATTAGGAAAAGGAACGACTTTTCGAATCAGCTTTCCAGATGTTGAAATTTCAGAAACAGAATAAGCCAAAAACGTTGATGACCGCTAAAAGTCATCAACGTTTTTTAGTGTGTATCTAACTTTGTTTTGATCAGCGAAGGATCAGTTGTTGTTAGCAAAATCGCTAGATTGTGTGTTTTGGCGATTTTTTGACAAAGATGCAAAAATTCCTGTGTTTCACGAATGGAAAAGGCACTACACACATTATCAAAATAAATTTTTTGTTTTTGAAGCAGGAGACTATGTAAAAATTGTAGCTTGACTCGTTCAAACGAAGTCAGTTGCTCTTGCGTTTTTAGAAAGGTTTTTTCCAGATTGAATTGTTGAGTAAGTTGTTGCAGCAACTCCGTATTTTTGCTGTTCTTTTTTTCTACTCCCAGCAGAATATTTTCTTGAAGGGAAAGGTAGGGAATCAACCGCCATTCTAGTGTGATTCGTTGTTCCTTGCTGTTTTCTGGCAGAGGAAGGGGTGTTGTCAGAAAAACAATAGAAAAAGCAGCATTAATTGGATGAGGTATGTCGGTCATCATGGGCTTTCCTCCTTAGAAAGAAACTGATAATCAAGGGAATCAAGACAAAATAGCAAGCAGTAAAAAAGGCCAAAGTTTTTAAAGCAGATTGGACGAATAGGAGTGTCCAAGTTCGTGCCGGTAATTGAATCGAGTTGAATAAAGAGGTGCCATTAGCCGGCAGCTTGACTAACCAGCGGGTCAAATCATCGCCGTTAATCAATTCGATTTGCAGCTGGTCCATTCCATAATGCTGAATCAATGCCCGATGACTGTTTTCAATGGTAGTTTGTAGGAGTGGCTGAAATATCAGCAACGTGACCATCACTACTAGAAATAAAAGGAAAGCAGGGAGCAAAAACTCCGCCAACAGTTGCCCAAGCCAACGATGATTCGCCACACCGGATTTTCTGAACACAGTTAGATCCGGTCTTTTTTTTAGATAAAAATAAAGAAAGAGCAGCGTAACGAGAATGAACAGTCCTCCGACAAGGAAAAAACCTAAACGGTAAAAAGTATCGATTTTTTCTGTGTAGCTTTTTAAATCTGCGGCAAAAAGCTCCGTGTTGATAAGAGAACGTTCTTCCGGTGAAAACAGGGTAGTGATTTGCTGGCAAAAAACATCAAAGGACATTTTTAAACAAACAAAAAAACTGAGAGCAAAGAAAAAAAACAGTGCGGTTAGCCAGTAAGGCGTGATTGAACGTCTATGGTACTGTAAACTGGCAAGTGCAAATCTAATCGTGTTCATTCTCTTCACCTCAGTATTCAGTATAGAGAAAGACTTTGAAAAAAATATGAATAAGTTTGTTAGAAATGAAGAAAATCATAGACAGAAAAAGAGCAAAACCGTGAAAGGTCTTGCTCTTAGTTAAAAACTATTTGTTTTCACTTTCATACTGTTGATAGGTCTCCGTTTTATAAAGATCTACAGTAGATTGATTCCCATTTTGTGAAAAGACACTTGTTGATTTATCCCCCAACTCGCTTTCGATATCCTTTAAGCGGGAAAGTGAATCTTTATAGTCGTAATTTTCCGGATCAACTGGATCTAAGCCGCTGTTGGAATAAAAACGTAAGAGATCCCCGTTATTGATTTGATCCGAGGTGGCTAATTGCTGTGCAACTTCCTCTTTCCATTTTTCTACCTGCGTTTTCAAGGATTCGGATGGAGATGGAATCGGCATGCCGGTCTTGTTGTCGTATAAGGTACTGTTGTAATACGTGTAGTTTGGTGTGACAAAATCACCGTCTCGGAAGGAAACCAGTTGTTCATGTCCGTCAGAGAACAAATCTTGTCCCAGTTGGATATAATTTTTTGTGTCGATTCCTAGTAGATGAAGCAGAGTAGGTAAAGCATCTACTTGCCCACCGTACGTATGATTGATTCCGCCATCATCTTGTCCCGGAACATGAATCATGAACGGTACCCGTTGCATTTGCGCATTGTCATAATCGGTCCAAGATTCTTTGGTTTTACCAACCAATTCTGCAAGATTTTTGTTTCGTGAATTAGAAATACCGTAATGGTCACCATATAACACGATCACAGAGTTTTCATAAAGTCCGCTTGCCTTCAAATAGTTGAAGAATTCTTCTACAGCTTTGTCAAGGTAGTTGGCAGTGGCAAAGTATCCATTGATGGTTTCATCAGAAGTGTTTGCCATTGGAAATCCGGCTTCATCATTAGTAAATTGTGAGTATGGATAGTGGTTGGATACTGCTACAAATTTCGTATAAAAAGGTTGTTGCAAGTGTTCCAGATATTGAACGGATTGTTGGAAAAATGGTTTGTCATGCAAGCCGTATTGGAACGAATTTTCATCGTTGACATCGTAATACTCTGCGTCAAAGAAATTTTGATAGCCTAAGCGTTTGTAAGTTTCGTTACGATTCCAGAAGTTTCCGGCATTTCCATGGAAAACCGCACTGGAATAACCAGCCGTTTGATCTAAAATTGCTGGAGCAGCTTCAAAGGTATTTTTGCCACCTAACTGAGTGAATAATGCCCCTTGATTTAATCCAAACAAGGAATTTTCCAGAAGAGTTTCAGCATCGCTGGTTTTCCCGGCTTTGACTTGATGGAAGAAATTATCAAAACTGAAAGTACTGTTGTTGTGATACAAACTATTGATAAACGGCATGACTTCATGCTCCACGCCATTTTCGTCTTTCAATTTGTAATCGATCAGAAATTGCTGTGTGCTTTCCAAATGAACGTAGATCACATTTTTGCCTTTAGCAATACCAAAGGTGTCATCGTTTGGTTCTGCATAATGATTTTTCACATAGGTTTCTACCTCGTTCATATCATTGGGACTTGCTTGCGCCCGGACTTGCGATGCTTGATAAGTCTGAAAGCCATCGTAAACGGTAAAGGCATTGATTCCCAAATACTTCACTAAATAATCCCGTGAGAAAGTCCGAGTCAATAATTCTGGACGATCTGCTTCAGCAAGAAATAAATTTCCTGAGAAAATCATTACAGCTAAGGTTGAAATAGCAAAAGCCATTCGAGCCCGAACCGGACGCTTTTCCATTTTGATTTTTTTCGTGAACAAAAGTGCTGCAAGAACGATGATATCAATAAAGTAGATAACATCATAAGGTCGGAACAAACGCAAGGCACTTTCTCCTAAACCGGAGGCAACTTTTCCGGCACCCAGCATCGTGTTGATCGTGATAAAGTCTGTGAATTCACGGTAGTAGGTTACATTGGAAAATAGTAACAAAGTCACCAAGAAATAAATGACCATCATCGTGATGTAAGAAGCCCGCGGACGCCGTACATAAAGAGCGATGGACAGTAAAAAAATCGTTGTTGCAATTGGATTGATGAATAAAATAAAGTATTGAATTGGACTTTCAATTCCTAGATTGAAATCCACCATGTAGGCAAAAATATTTTTTAGCCAAAGCAAACCGGCTAAGAGTGAAAAGAACCCCATTCTTGAATTTAAAAATTCAGGCGTTTTGATTTTTTTCAATGTGTTGTCCTTCCTTTTCCGAAAATCAATTGATTGTAAATCATTTTCATGTTTTCTATTTATTACATTTCCTTTACATTTTACTAATAGGAAAATGCGGTGTCAATCGAAAACCCTAGGAAAACCTTAAGATATGAATTAATTAAATAATTCTTTACTTTCATTAGACAAAGACAAATATTCCTAATTTTGCTATACTTACCCTTGATAAGACAGAGCAGGAGAAGGCAAAATGAAAATAAAAGTAACCGAACAAGCAAAGAAAAAAATCCGTGCAGGAAATCCGTTGATTCAAAAAGAAGATCTATTGCAGGAATTGACTGAAACAGGCTGGGTTGATTTTGTTGATAATAAAGAAATTTTTTTAGCAAAAGGCTATTTAGGCAAACAAAATAAAGGCATTGGCTGGGTTCTTTGCCGTGAAGAGCGAGCCATCGACAATGATTTTTTCGTCAGCCTGTTTCGGATTGCTCGAGAAAAAAGGATTTTTTTTGAAAATCAGGAAGGCACGACTGCTTACCGCATATTTAATGGCGAAGGAGACGGATTAGGCGGCGTTACGATTGAGCGATATGAATCTTTTGCCGTTTTTTCTTGGTACAATGAGACACTTTATGAAAAACAAGCAGAGCTCATGACTGCTTTTCAACACGTTTATCCAGATATTCATGGAATTTACGAGAAAATTCGTTTTGAGACAGCAACTTTGCCGGAAAGCCGATTTGTGACAGGCAGTCAGGCACCGGAACCGTTGCTGGTACAGGAAAATTTCGTGACTTTTGCCACCTATTTAAATGAAGGTCTGATGACTGGTATTTTTTTGGATCAAAAAGATGTCCGCGGACGTTTCGTGGGGGGCTTGGCAAGCGGGAAAAAAGTTTTGAATATGTTCAGCTATACCGGCGCCTTTTCAGTTGCAGCGCTGATGGGAGGAGCAAGCCATACCACCAGCGTGGATTTGGCAAAACGCAGCTTGGCAAAAACACAAGAACAATTTGCCGTGAATGGTATTGATCCTCAAACCCAGACGATCCATGTGATGGATGTCTTCAGTTATTTCAAATATGCCCGTAAGAAAGACCTGCAATTTGACGTGATCGTTCTTGATCCACCCAGTTTTGCCCGCAATAAGAAAAAAGTATTTAATGTCGCTAAAAATTATGGGGAATTGATTGAGGATAGTCTACCGATTTTAACAAAAGGCGGGTTGTTGATTGCTTCAACGAATGCTGCCAATCTATCAGAAAAAAAATTCAAGCACATGATTGAAACAGTTTTCGCTGAAAAGAACGTAAGCTACCAATTAGTCGATACCTATCGGCTACCAGCTGATTTTGTTGTCGCACCACAATTTCAAGAAGGCAATTATCTAAAGGTCTTTTTTTATCAAGTAAATTAACGGAAAATACCCGTAGGAGGAAGCAGGATGGCAGTACAAATAAAAAATGTCGTATTCGGCGATGGCAAGCCGAAGATTTGTGTTCCGTTGACTGAAAGCAGCAATGAGGCACTGATTCAACAAGCAGAACAAGCAAGCCAGTCTCCAGCAGAAGTGGTGGAATGGCGGGTAGATTTATTTCAAGCAGTAGATTCGAGCGAGGCGGTTTTAGAGACCTTGTCTCATTTGCGAACGGCATTAAAGGGAAAACTGCTCTTGTTTACTTTTCGTTCTTCTGCAGAAGGCGGCAATCATGAGTTATCTTTAAAAAATTATCAGAAACTTTATGAAACCGTCGCTGAAAGTGGCTTGGTGGATATCATGGATATTGAATTGGCACGGGCAGAATTTTTAGGTCGCCAGTTTGTTCAAAATATCAAAGATCATGCCGCCCTTATCATGAGCAGTCATGATTTTGAAAAAACGCCTGCAGATGGAATTCTCGTCATGAAAATTGGAATGATGGATCAATTTGGTGCCGATATCGGAAAAATCGCTGTCATGCCGCAATCCAGTCAAGATGTTTTGCGGTTGATGGGGCTGGCAGTCAAAGTCCACGCCTTTGGTTCCTTGCCTTTGGCGCTGATTTCAATGGGGGATCAAGGAAAAATATCTCGTATTAGCGGAGCTTTAATGGATTCAGTTCTTACCTTTGGTGCATTGGAAAAAGGATCTGCTCCCGGACAATTACCAGTGGAAAAATTAGCGGAAATTTTAAATTGGATGACTATCGAAACAACTGGAAGTGAGCAAAATGGCTAAGAAAAAATTGCCTAAAACCAATGCCATCCGTGCTGTCGAGCAAAAAAAGATTGCTTACCAAGAGCACATCTATGAATGGACGGAAGACCATTTAGGAGCTGAGACAGTAGCACAACAGCTGGGACAAAATGAAAATCAAGTCTTCAAAACTTTGGTAGCAGTTGGAAATAAAACCGGAACCCTCGTAGCTGTAATTCCTGGAAACCGCACATTGGATTTAAAAAAACTGGCAAAAGCCAGTGGGAATAAAAAGGTCGAAATGCTTCATCTGAAAGAGTTAGAGACAACCACCGGATACATTCGGGGAGGGTGTTCTCCTGTAGGTATGAAAAAATTATTTCCCACTTATTTTGATGAATCGGCAAATCAATTTGAAACAATCATTGTTTCCGCCGGCCAGCGAGGCCTTCAAATGGAATTAGCACCGGCTGCTCTTGCTGGTCTAGTCAAAGGAATCTTCGTAGATATCACAGAATCTCTTTAATGAAAAAAGACGCGGAAATCTGCGTCTTTTTTTAATAGCATTTAATAGCTGTAAGCAGCGATTTCTGCCGCGTGGGCACCGGCAACGTGTCCTGTGCAAAATGCAGCGGTAATGTTGAAACCGCCGGTATAACCGTTGACATCCAATAATTCTCCTGCAAAAAACAACCCTTCAATCTGTTTGCTTTCCAATGTTTTGGGATTCACTTCAGTCAGTTGAACACCACCACCAGTCACAAAAGATTTTTCAAGAGGAAAGGTCTTTGTGATTTGAACAGAAAAGTATTTGATTTGTTCAGCTAGATGGGATAATTGTTCCAATGTCGCTTTTTCTGCCGTTACTTGCTCCAATTTTGTTTGTTCTAAGAAAAATTGCAGCAAACGTTCGGGAAGAAAATTCTGCAGTGCATTTTTTAAAGATTTTTTTGAGCCGGTGGTTAGCTTTTGCATTTCAGCAGTCAATTCATCTTTTGTCACGTCTGGCAAACAATCTATGACGGCAGTGACCGAATCCTGTTTTTTTAATAATTGATTAACGAAAAAGGAACAACGTAAAGCCGCCGGACCGGAAAGACCAAAATGAGTGAACAACAGATCCATTTTGTGGGTAACAATTAGTTTTTGCTGTTCATCTACAATGGAGCACTCGATGTCCTGTAAGGAAAGTCCCTGCAATCGTTTTTCTTGGATAAATGAATCCTCTGAAATCAAAGGAGACTCCGTTGGAAATAAGGGCGTGATAGTATGCCCAACTTTTTTTGCCAGTTGATACCCGTCTCCGGTAGCGCCAGTGGAAGGATAGGTTCTGCCCCCAGTCGTTAAAATGACACAGGAACTTTGAAAATCTTCGTATTCTGTTCGCAAACCGGTAATTTGTTTTCCGTCATGAAGAAGCTTTTTTGCTGTCGTATTCGTTACGACCGTCACACCCAATTCCTGCATTTTTGTTGCAAGGGCATCTACAATGGTTTTTGAACGATCTGTGACAGGGAACATCCTTCCGTGGTCTTCTTCTTTCAAGTGAACACCGTTGCTTTCGAAAAAATTCATGATGTCTAAATTATTCCACTGTGAAAATGTACTATATAAAAATTTGCCGTTTCCAGGAATATGCGTGATCAAATCTGCCACATCCCGATTATTCGTTACATTGCAGCGACCACCACCAGTCAACAGCAGTTTGCGGCCTAATTTTTTGTTTTTTTCAATTAATAACACCTTAGCACCGTTTTCTGCTGCTGAAATAGCGGCCATCATTCCGCTGGGTCCCGCACCGACAACGATTACATCGAAAGATTTTCCCATTCTATTCACCTCTTGAAAAAGTTTACCATAAATCATAAAAAAATTCAGAAAATTTTAAATAACATGCAAAAAACAACACTTTTTTTGATACAATATACAGTAATCAAAAGGAGGATGATACTATGACTGATGCGAAAAAATATGTAAAAGCGATTCAAGACCAACTTCACCAAAAAGATCCCAATCAAAAAGAATTTCTGCAGGCGATCGATGAATTTTTATCAACCATCGTGCCTTATTTAGAAGAACATCCAGAAATTGAAGCAGCAAATTTATTGGCTTTGGTGACTGAGCCGGAACGTTTGATCCAATTTAGAGTTCCTTGGCAAGATGACAAGGGCAATTGGCAAGTCAATCGCGGCTATCGGATTCAGTTTAATTCGGCAATCGGACCTTATAAAGGCGGATTGCGGTTTCATCCCAGCGTGAATCTCAGCATACTGAAATTTTTGGCTTTTGAACAAATCTTCAAAAATAGTTTGACAGGTCTGCCGATTGGCGGCGGAAAAGGCGGCAGTGATTTTGATCCTAAAGGCAAGTCAGACAATGAAATCATGCGCTTTTGTCAAAGCTTCATGACAGAGCTTGCACGGCATATCGGACCAAATCTTGATGTACCGGCAGGGGATATCGGTGTGGGCGGACGTGAAATCGGCTATTTATTTGGCGCCTATAAACGCTTGAAACAATATGATGCAGGAGTACTGACAGGCAAACCTTTAGATTTCTGGGGGAGCAAAGGACGGACCGAAGCAACCGGCTACGGAGCCGTTTATTTTGTCAAACATTTATTGAAGGATTTAAATGAAACCTTTGAAGGAAAAAAAGCAATCGTTTCTGGCAGCGGCAATGTAGCTATCTATGCGGTTGAAAAATTACAGGAATTAGGGGCAAAAGTTGTTACAGTTTCTGATTCTAGCGGCTTTATTTACGATGAAGAAGGCATTGATGTGGCGCTCTTGAAAGAAATCAAAGAAGTCAAACGGGAACGTCTGACGGTCTATGCGGAAAAACGAACGTCTGCGCAGTATTACGACCAACAATCTGTTTGGGATTTTGAAACTTCTGCAGAATTGGCCTTTCCTTGTGCGACACAGAATGAAATCACTATTGAACAAGCCAAATTGGCGGTTAAAAATGGTGTTCGAGTAATCGCAGAAGGCGCAAATATGCCAAGTACCTTGGAAGCAGCAGAATATTTCATTGATAATGGTGTATATTATTGTCCAGGAAAAGCTGCGAATGCCGGGGGCGTTGCTGTTTCTGCATTGGAAATGAGTCAAAACTCTCAACGCTTGCAATGGGAAACGGAAGAAGTTGACCAACAATTGGATACAATTATGAAAAATATTTACGAAGCTTGCCGAGATACATCAAAAACCTATGGCAAGGAAAATAATTTCATGTTGGGTGCCAACATTGCCGGATTCGAAAAGGTCGCAACAGCGATGCTTGCACAAGGACTTGTCTAGCAAGAGCGGATAAGCACTGCAACGCAACTTTACTTGAAAAAAAACGACAAAAAACGTAAAGTAGTAAAGTAATGGTTTGAAAAATTTTTCAAGGAGGACAAAACATGTCACACATTAAATTTGACTATTCCAAAGTAGCTCCTTTCGTCAATGATTACGAATTAGGCTACATGCAAAGTCAAGTCACTGCAGCACACGATTTATTAAGAAACGGAACAGGAGCCGGCAACGACTTCTTGGGTTGGGTCAACTTGCCAACAGAGTATGACAAAGACGAATTTGCCCGCATCAAAAAAGCAGCGGAAAAAATCCAATCTGATTCAGAAGTATTAGTCGTTATCGGAATCGGCGGTTCTTATTTAGGTGCCCGTGCAGCGATCGATTTCTTGAATCATACCTTCTTTAACCTATTAGATAAAGAAAAACGCCAAGCACCACAAATTTTCTTTGCCGGAAATTCAATTTCTTCTACGTATCTTTCTGATTTGATTGAAGTGATTGGCGACCGTGATTTTTCTGTCAATGTAATCTCTAAATCCGGAACAACGACAGAACCTGCGATTGCTTTCCGTGTATTCAAAGAATTATTAGTGAAAAAATATGGTCAAGCAGAAGCAAACAAACGGATCTATGCGACAACGGATAAAGCAAAAGGTGCGGTTAAAGTTGAGGCAGATGCTGAAAATTGGGAAACTTTCGTGATTCCTGATGATGTCGGCGGACGTTATTCTGTTTTAACAGCCGTTGGTTTGTTACCAATCGCAGCAAGCGGTGCCGATATTGATGCACTGATGCAAGGTGCAGCAGATGCATCAAAAGAATATTCCAGCGACAAATTGGAAGAAAACGAAGCTTATCAATACGCAGCAATGCGTAACATTTTGTACCGTAAAGGCAAAGTAACTGAATTATTGATTAACTACGAACCAGGAATGCAATATTTCTCTGAGTGGTGGAAACAATTATTTGGTGAATCAGAAGGAAAAGACCAAAAAGGCATTTATCCTTCCAGCGCAAACTTCTCAACTGATTTACATTCCCTTGGTCAATACATCCAAGAAGGCCGTCGTAATATTTTTGAAACGGTAGTAAAAGTTGAAAAACCTCGTAAGTCAATCGAAATCCCAGTTCAAGAAACAGATCTTGACGGATTAGGTTATCTACAAGGAAAAGAAGTTGATTTTGTAAACACCAAAGCCTTTGAAGGTACTTTATTGGCACATACTGATGGAGATGTACCAAACTTATTGGTAAAAATCCCTTCAATGGATGCTTACACATTAGGCTATGTTATGTACTTCTTTGAAATTGCTGTAGGAATTTCTGGTTACTTAAATGGTGTAAATCCATTTGACCAACCAGGAGTAGAAGCTTACAAAAAGAACATGTTTGCCCTTCTAGGTAAACCTGGTTTTGAAGATTTAGCAAAAGAATTGAACGCACGCCTGTAATTCGACGAAAAAAGTGAGTAAAAAAACCACGGATTTTTCCAGATTATTTCTGGGAAATCCGTGGTTTTTTTTATTCCTCACTACCCATGAAGCGAGCAGCAAAGGCCGCTAATACTGCACCGACGATGGGTGCCAGCAGATAAACCCAATAGTGAGAAAGCGCGGAGCCGCCTGCAAATAATGCCGGACCAAAACTTCGTGCAGGGTTTAGTGACCCGCCTGTTAAATTCAGTGCGACGATAATCAAGAAACTTAAGGTTAAACCAATCGCAAAAGGTGCCATTGTGGCAGTGCCAAACTTTTTACTGGTGACCATCAAAATAACGAACACGAATAAAAAGGTGATGACCGCTTCAACTGTAAAAGCCATTCCTGCACTGATCGTTGAGAAATCAGTTTGTCCGTAGCCATCTTTTGGAAGCTTATTGGCTTGAATCAGCAGGGAAAGGAATGCCGAAGCAACTGTTGCACCGATAAACTGCGATAAAATATAAAAAAGTCCATCACGAATTGGCAGCCGATCATTGATCACCATGGCGATTGTGACCGCCGGGTTAAAGTGTCCTCCAGAAATTTTCCCTACAGCATATGCCATCATCGTTACCGTCAAACCAAATGCCAAGCCAATCGTCAACGGATCGACTTGAGCGATCACCACAACAGCGGTCCCAACAAAGACGAGCATAAATGTTCCAATAAATTCACTGAGATATTGTCTTAAATCTTCCATTACTTTCACTCCTTTCATCTTTTAGTATAGAGATTAATTATTTTTAGGTAAAGAAATCCGATTGGCAAGTGCTGAAGGTACAAAAAAAGAGGTCGTCTGTTAGTAGATTCTACTACAGACGACCTCACTGATTATCCGAATTATCACATGTCATTTCAAAGGATCCCCTTCTTTTAATTATCTGTGGAGATTACGAATAGCTTCTTCAATCGTGATACCATAAGCGATATTTGTTTCATTTTTTGCATCAATGGCCATGAAACGGTTGGAAGCTGAATCAAATGCAATTCGGTATTCCATATTGGTTTTTGTAAAAGTCACTTTCTTTGCTCCTTTCAAAAAATTCTTGTAAGTTTGCTTGTTCACAACCTACCTTTACAAGAATAGCATGTTTTTAACAAAGCAACAAAACATACGACTTATCTTTATGAAAATGTAAGAAAGATTTTCTCAATTATTTTCACTTAGACCAATCAACAATCTGAAGAGAAAAGAAGAACCCTTTTTTTCATTAAATCGCTCCAGGGAGAAAGAGAAGGAAAACAATAAGCTCTTGATAACTATAATAAGTTTGAAAAAAATATTTTTATAGTTTTTAATAAAAAACACTTATTAATTACTTGTAGTTGATAGATCAGTGAAAAAAATTGAAAAAATATCTATAATAGCGTTTTCAAAATAATCTTTTTCTGTTATTATATACCTGAGATAAATAACTGGTTTGGAGGTGATAAGGATGAATGAAATAAAAATAGGAAAATCGTACTTATGTCAACCCATCGGTATTGAAAATGAAGTGATCGGGTTTGTGGAACATACATATACCAATACGGTCTTAATTACGGTAGAAAGCTGTCAACCGCAAGATCGGGCAAAGGTAATCGAGTGTCAAAATCGGATGCTGGTAAAATATGAAAAAGTCTTTGAAGAGGCAACCATTCCACAGGCGGTTTAAATTAATTGGCGGAATGTTCTTTTTTCGATAAAATATAGATAACGAAAAAAGATGAGGTGAAGAAGATGACAAAAAAACGAAAAACAGGAACCAATCATGGCAGATTGGGTGTCTTTTTGGCAATCGTCTCAGCTATCCCCGCCATTTTGTCCGTTGTTCATGCCATCCGTGAAGCGAAAAAAGAGAATTGAAATCTAGGCTGAAGTATAAATGATAAAAATAGCCCAAACAATCAAGAAATTCCTTATACGGTCCCATTGGTCCTAAGTGTTTTTTCTGGTGATTGTTTGGGTTATTTTTTTAAGAGTCGAGGGTTTTAAGCAGATAATCAGCCGACGCCAATGACAAAATTGATCAGTTTATCAGAATAGGTCATCGGTTTTTTTGCATTTTTGACGGCTTGGTTCAATGCGGGCATTTGGTCGGTGATGATGCCGTCTACGCCGTAAAAAATCATTCGACTCATACCTTCTTCGCTATTTGGCGTCCAGACGATTACTTTTTTCCCATCGGCTTTGGCTGCGTTGATGAAATTACGATTGATGGTGCTGTATTCCATTGTTAAGAAGTCCGCTTTGGTAATTGGCGAACCGACAAGATTAAAGGGCAGGATATAGCCGGTTTGAATCGTGGGCTCTTTTGTTTTGACCTCTTCAACGACAGGGTAAGAAAGACTTTGGACCATATACTGATTCTCGTGGATTACAGCAGCATATTTTTCGAGAAATGTATCAACGGTGGGTGTCACATCTTTTTCCTGAGTTTTAATCTCAATCAGCAGTTTTTGATCGAGTTCCTGTGCTTTTTCTAAGTAAGCATCAAAACTAACCAAAGGGGCATGTTGTCCATTTTCTTTAACAGTCAGTTTCTCTAGCTGGGCTAAGGTCAAGTCACCAGGTTTTTTATTTACACCGGTCAGATTTCTCAAATTGAAATCATGCACCACAATAAATTGTTTATCTTTTGTCAACTGCACATCCATTTCCACATAATCCGGTTTAAATTTACTGGTTTTTTCTAAGGCAGTCAGTGAATTTTGGACACCATTGCGGTCGCTGACTCCACGATGGGAAAAGGTAAGTGGAATCGTTGGTGAGGAAGAGGTCAGATAATTCATATTATAAAGAGCGACCCCGATACCAAAAAAGATGGCAAGAACGATTAGCAAAGTATCCCACGTTTTTTTATGGCGTTTTTTACCTAATGGTTCTTGATAGAACCATTCTGGAATTTCCGGTAGAAAGTTTTCATCGTCCATAAAGTCAATGATGATGTAAAAAATACCTACTGTAGAGAAAATAATATTCAGTAAGAGAAAAAATTGTAAAAAGGTCATGGCAAAAACCGCGCTGCTTAAAGAAAGATCAGGGAAATAATTTTCAATCAAAAGCTGCAACAGCAAAACGATACCAAAACCAACCGCTACGACAGCTAAAATGCTGACGCCAATCGCAATAAATTGCCCGACAATGGCAAAAAACCGTCGCTTTGTGGACCGGAGACTTTCCCGAATAGCTTCTCGAAAAGGTAGGTCGCTTAAAATCATTTCCGGTAGCGCAAAAATGACCCGAATACCAACATACAAAAGAGCAAGATAGAATAAAACAAAACTGCTAACGACCCATACCCGATTGCTGAAAATAAATTCCTGGATAAAAGCGGGGATTTTGATTTTTGACAATAAATCAGAATTAAAACTCAGTCCCCCTAAAGGTAAAATCAAGAAAAAGTAAAATAAGAAAAAGAGAAACACGCTGGGGCGCAATTTTTTGATTTGCAGTAAGGTCATTCGTAGTAGCTGACGCAGAGAAACCGGCTGTTTTTTCTTGATAAAGTACACGCTGAGTAAAAGAAAAGTGAATTCAAAGAAGACCACCAATAAAATAATCAGCAGAATCAGCACCAAAGAAAGGGCGACCGCTGGATGATTCACCAGGATATCTCCCAAGTTATCGTAGGATAGATAATGGATATGTCCTCTTTTTAAGATAAATTGTGTCGAATTGCTGAGTAAAGGAATGATGATGAACAAAATCACTCCATGCATGACTAAGACGTCACGAAAGTATGCTTGGGTCGCAACTAGAAATTCTCCAACATTGATCAGACTATTTTTTAAATAATTCATTTCAATCACCTGTCTTTATTGTAAACTACTTTGCTCTATTTCAGAAATAATTGCAAAATTTGGGCATAAAAAATCCTCTTGCGGACAAGAGGACGTAATCAACCGACTAGATTGGCAAGAAACGAACCGCCGTGAACCAACAGCATGCTGTATAAGAAAATTGACAAGGGTTTTGCCAAGAGGATGATCATCGTGAATTTTTTTACCGAAATGTTGGTCAAGCCAGCCATTAAACAAAGAGCATCGTCAGGAGCAACCGGTAAAAAAATCGCTAAGGCAAAGAGTTTATCAAAACGTTCCTGATTATTTAGCCAATTTGCGTATTTATTATAGGTTTTGTCACTGATCAAACTTAGGATAAAGGGCTTCCCATATCTGCGACCCAATAAAAAAATGATGAGGGAGCCGATGGTGATTCCAATGTAATTGTATAAGAAACCAGCAAAAGGACCAAAAATCAAAACGCCGGCCGCGCTGGAGATGCCTCCGGGGATGATGGGAATCACCACTTGTAAAATTTGTAAAAGGATAAAGATCGCTGGACCTAAAATCAAGGAATCGCCAACGAGTCCATGCAAAGCATTGATATCCTTGAAAACACCAAGGTTGATAAAATAAATCGTTAGCGCAATGGAAGCGCAGATTCCTAAAATAGAGATCGTATTGACTAATTTTCGTGATGCAGCTAGACTCATGAACTCATCTCCTTGTTTCATTCTATTGATTATATTAGCTGAAAGTTGGAATGTCAGCTATCGAATGAGATGACAGCGAACAAACAATTTTGTAAGTTTGTTGTTTACATGTTTATTATAGAAAAATTTTCCTGAGAATACTATCCAACTAAAGTCTGATAATCTCTCCTTATTTAGACGGAAGTATCGAAAATGTTTTTTCAGTTTACAGAAAAGGAGGGAAGGAGTATACTCGGTACGAAAGATATTTCGGTGTACCTAAAAAAATATCCAGTTGCACATAGAAAGAGTGGTTAGATGAGCAAAAAAGAAAAGATGATTGAGTATGCGAATGGTCCGAGTCTATCAGAAATCAACAATACGGTTGATGTTCCCAAAAATGCCAGTTTTTTTCGAACACTGCTGGCATATAGCGGACCTGGGGCTTTGGTGGCTGTGGGGTATATGGACCCGGGAAATTGGATTACGTCGATTGCCGGAGGAGCTGAATACAAATACGCATTACTTAGTGTGATTCTGCTTTCAAGTCTGATTGCGATGTTGCTGCAAAGTATGGCAGCCAAATTAGGAATCGTAACCGGTAGAGATTTGGCACAGGCAACAAGAGAGCATACCAACAAACAAACGGGTTTTATTTTGTGGATTATTACTGAACTAGCCATCATGGCAACGGATATTGCAGAAGTAATCGGTGGCGCAGTTGCGCTGCAATTATTATTTGGCTTTCCCCTATTGATTGGTGTGTTAATCACGACTTTTGATGTTTTGCTGCTGCTATTATTGACGAAATTGGGATTTCGTAAGATCGAAGCAATCGTTACTGTGTTGATTTCCGTTATTTTCTTTGTTTTTGCGTATGAGGTGGCACTTTCTGATCCAGTAATTGGTGAAGTGTTGCGAGGGTTTATTCCAGATCCACAAATTACGTCAGACAAATCCATGCTGTTGTTGGCATTGGGAATTGTTGGTGCAACCGTGATGCCCCACAATTTGTATTTGCACTCATCAATTGCTCAGGCACGAAAGTTTGATCGCAGTAACGATGAAGAAAAGGCTAAAGCAATTCGTTTCACTACATGGGATTCAAATATTCAATTATCGGTAGCTTTTATCGTTAATTGTCTGTTGCTGATTTTGGGTGGTGCACTGTTTTACGGTACAAACAGTGATTTAGGAAAATTCGTAGATCTTTACGATGCGTTGAAAAATCCGGATATCGTTGGCGGGATTGCTAGTCCAATTCTAAGTACTCTGTTTGCCGTTGCTCTGTTGGCTTCGGGTCAGAATTCTACAATTACTGGGACACTTTCCGGACAAATCGTGATGGAGGGCTTCATCCACTTGAAAATGCCTCTGTGGATGCGGCGGGTAGTTACACGATTATTGGCGATTATTCCAGTTATTATCTGTGTGATTTTATACGGTGGAAAGGAATCGGCAGTGGAAGATCTGCTGCTATATACCCAAGTTTTTCTAAGTATTGCTTTACCGATCTCGATCATTCCGTTAACACTTTATACCAGTGATAAAAAAATGATGGGAAAATTTGCAAATCCAACATGGGTCAAAGTGTTAGCGTGGATTATTGCGATTTTGTTGACCATACTTAATTTATTCTTGGTTTACGGCACATTAACCGGTGCAAATGGGTAGGAGGAAACAAAATGTTCAAAAAAATTTTAGTGGCTGTGGATGAGTCAAAGGATTCTCAAAAGGCGTTTTCTGCGGCAGTAAAATTAGCACAGGAAAATCATTCAGTATTCGTAATCGCAACAATTTTTGAAATTAACCAGCTAAATGTTTATGAATACCTGACTCCTGAAACTCTGGAAAAGAAGAAACAGCATGCGACGCAGATTGCAGAAAACTATCGCCAAGAAGCTTTGAGACAAGGATTGATTTCTGTAGAGGTAGCGATGGAAGAAGGGACACCGGCTGATGCAATCATTGAAAAAATCCTGCCATCAGTTCAGCCAGACTTATTGGTTTGCGGTTCCAAAGGCAAGCCCAATAAATCACCTTTGATTTTAGGCAGTCAAGCAGCCTTGTTGGCCAAAGGTGCACCATGTTCTGTCATGATCATACGCTAAAAAAACAGTCGGAAAGTTTAGCTTTCCGGCTGTTTTCTCTTTTTGAGCATATTTCTAAGAATTGTTTCGACTAACCCAGTCATCATGAAACCACCGGCAATCGCACCCGCCGTGACGATGACAATTTTCATATTATCAAAACCAAGAGAAGAAGTTCCTAATACAAATTCCCGCACAGCTTTGTAGGCCGGACCACCGGGTACGAGCGGAACCAAGCTGGGAATATTAAAAATAATTATCGGCATTTTTTTCTTGCGGGAGAAAAAAATACTGGCACAACCTACCGCAAAGGCGGCTAAAAAATTGGCAACTCCCAGACCCCAATGATTTTCTCGGAGGAACCAAAAGATCATCCAACCAAGTCCCCCCGTGAAGCCACAGGCAACTAAGGAACGTCTGGGATTATTTGTGATTACACCAAACGTGACGGTGCTGATAAAACTGAAAACAAATTGAAGGAGTATTTCCATTTAAATTCCCCCTCCGAAAATTGAAAAGATTGTTGCGATTCCTACCGCAATCGCTGCTGCTGTAAACAGGGCTTCAATTCCACGAGCGGTTCCACTGATTAGATCCCCTGCAAGAATGTCTCGGAAAGAATTTGTGATGGCAACACCGGGAACCAGTGGCATCACTGCGCCGATGATAATATTGTCGACATTTTGCGCTACTCCAATTCTTACACAGACAATCGCCAACAGACCAATCAAAAAAGCTGCCGCATACATATCGAAAAAGCGCAGTTGCGACCATTTTTTTACATAATAACTGGTAACGAAACCAATCATTCCTACAAAAAAAGTCGCAAAAAAATCCGCCCAGTCTCCGCCAAAGATGTACATCAATAGACAACTGACTAGTCCAGCACTCAAAATCTGCAGGTAAAAGGGAAAGAAAGGTGTTGTGGTATTCACCAACGACAAAGCCTGATGCAATTCTTCCAAAGAAATTTCCTGAGCGGCAAATTTGCGGGACAGCTGATTGACTGCCACGATTTTTTCTAGATTGATGGTTCGATCATGAACATCTTCTACTTGCGCATAATGACTTTTACG
The DNA here is from genome assembly GCF_009933265.1 of Enterococcus sp. JM9B. Taxonomy (NCBI): domain Bacteria; kingdom Bacillati; phylum Bacillota; class Bacilli; order Lactobacillales; family Enterococcaceae; genus Enterococcus; species Enterococcus sp. JM9B. The sequence continues at coordinate 43,575 of NZ_MAEK01000042.1, forward strand.
CAGCCCCATAAATAGCCCAGTCGCAGTCACGTAGCTGATACTGTTCGGTTCGCCGGCGTTGGCAGCAATCCGATTCATGGTATCTTCAACCCGATAAACCTCTGAGCCATTTTCCATCATGATTCGTCCAGCCAACAGACAGGTTTCTAAAATCAAATCTTGTTTTTCCATTTCTCCACTCGTTTCTTAAAAAGCAAAACAAAATTGGCTAAATTGCTTTGCGAAAAATTTTAACATCTAAAATTGGTGCGTCGTATAATACTTCTACATCATCGATTAACGCCCCCAACAAGTGAAAATCCTCTTTTTCGGGATGGATGCCACCAAGTAATTCGTGGGAGTATTCTTCATAATTTAGATCACGGGAAATGTTCAAGGCTTCTGTGAAGTCTTTCAAATCTTCGGACACTTCCGGCGTTTTTCCTTGAATTTCGATATAAAAGCCTTCTGCGGTGAATTCAATTCCAATCCGAATTTCCTGAATCTCATTGCCATAAAAAAAATTAAGCAATTCATCAATGATCTTTTTTGAGATTTCTTGTTCGATCATTTTTTTCTCCGATCTTTGTAAAATTATCTAGCAACGGCACGAGAAATCCGGCAACAAAACCACTGGAAAATCCGTTGTTGTAGAGATTTAAGCCCCCGTGCAGGTAGGATACGTTGTTGACTAGAGACATATGTAAAATTCCTGCGAGAATGCCATAGACACTTCCGTAGTATCCGCTGATTGGTGCCAAACTGGTACCGAAAATGGCAGCCACCACAGCAGCTGTTTGCTGAACATCGTGAAAAGGCGCAATCAACGTCGCTAAATAGACGCCCAATAAAACAGGGAAACTATTTTTTAAATGATTACCAAATGCACTAAAGCCGACAGCAGATAAAATTGCCCCAACGATTGGTCCGTTTAGCTGAGCTTGAATCAGTAAACAATAACCAGTCAGCATAAATCCCATCAAAGCCATGTTAATGACTGTAGCTCCGACACCTGCTATCATAACAAAATCAGTAATCAGTTTTCCACTAGTTTTAAAGATTTTTTGCAATCCATGAAAGGTCCGCTGATTCCAAAGCCAGCCGACACAAAGAAACAGGGAAAAGAGCCCCAGCAAAAAAAGCAACAATTTATCATGAGCCGACGTTGCGATGATGGTTCGTTCCTTAATAATGTAATTGAACATCCGCAAAATTCCAGTTAAAATCATGGCAATCAAACCAGAACTAAAGCCGACATTGTAAAGAGAAAATCCATGGTGGAAATTCAACATGTGAGCAGCAATTGGTGGTAAAACAAAACCGATTGCGATACCGGAAAGATAGCTGAGAAAAAAACCCAGCCACAAAGGAATATCCATCCCGAACGTCACATAACTGACAACCGGGGAAAGGGAACTACCGAACAGGCTAATCATTGCAAATTGGGAATACGGACGTTTCATAAAGCGGGCATAAAGCTGGACGCCCAGAATAATCGGAATAGAGTTGTAGAGATTCTTTCCAAAGAAAGAATAACCGGCAACTGTGAAAATAGCGGCGATTAGCGGGCCATTCATTTGAACGCGATAAAGGCGCAATAAGAGGATACTTAAAAAAGTCAGTAAACCGCTATTTACGAATGCGCTACCAAGATTACCCAATGCAACATAATCTGTAATTAGATTACTAGGGGAGGTCATGATGCGATAAAGCCCTTGAAGAATAGCATAAAAAGAATTTTGAGAAAGGCCGATGAGAATCAACAATATACTGAAAGCAAATAGTAGAAAATATTTCTGTTTTTGAAGCGGATCTGTTTTTTTTACCCGGTGAAAAGCGAGGACATTATTTTCTTCCATAGTTTGCTCCCTTTTTCTTTTACTATAACTTGATTTTTTGCTATGTGTCAATATTCTTAGCTAAATTTCATTTTTTTAAATATCTAAGCCATTGACCTTACAGTCCTTAAAAGAAAGCATTTGTTGTTTATCATTTTCTTTTTAAATAGAAAGATAACGTAAATTTGAGTATATTATTTCCCAAAACGATTATTTTTGTATAAAATAGAGAAGAGAAACACTATTGTTATGGAAAGGAAAGGAGTTTTCTCATGCGACGCAAAGTATATACCAAAGAACATATTTTGAAAGCTGCCTATGAAGTTATCTCTAAAGAAGGATTTAATAAGTTTACTGCTCGGAATATCGCCAAAAAAATGGGGATTTCAACCCAGCCGATTTACTTAGAATTCAAGAACATGCAGGACCTGAAAAATACACTGGTTGAGACCGTGATGAAAGACTTGCAAGAAAATGTATTTCCAGTGGAGCATACCGGGAATAAACTGGTGGATTTGGGAATCAACTATGTAAAATTTGCGCAGGAAAATCACAATCTGTATGTAGCGCTCTTTGTTGATGAATACGGCGGCGGACAATTAATGCACAAATTCTCTTATGAATACTTCAAAGACTTGGTGAAAAAAGATCCAGAATACGCCGATTTGTCCGAAGACTATATCGAGGCCCTGCATGACGGAACATGGATTGTCGTTACTGGAATCGCTTCATTGATGTCTTCTGGCATCATTCACCCAACCGAAGAGCAAATTGCGCGATTGATCCAACAATCCATCGACAGCATTTTGACAATCAAAAATCCCAGCCATTTGTATGACAAATAAAAATAATCCGCAATCTCCAATTAGAGGTTGTGGATTATTTTTTTGAACGAAAAATTAATTTGCAGAGATTTCCACTTGATCCATGTATTTTTAATGAAAAAAGGGAGGGAAAAGCACCAAATACCTTCTCTAAAGTTGTTAAACATTAGAAACCTTGTCAAAACCTTGTCAAAAATAAAAGGTTCTATAATATTTAGTGT